>JAEUJG010000168.1 GCA_016794765.1 Spirochaetaceae bacterium
CCCGGCGCGGCGACCAGGGCGGCCTCGCGGTAGCCCGAGTCCCTCAAGGGGCCGCTCCGCAGGGCCTCGAGGACGTCGCGGTTTTCCACCTCGAGGAGGCAGAGGACCTCCGGCCCGCGGCGATCGGGCGCCGCCGCCAGGACCACCTCGGCCAGGAGCTCCAGGCGCCGCCGATAGCGCGCCTCGTCCCAACGCCCCTTCGCCATGGAAAAATCCGCGTACTCCGTCCCGGCCTCCTCCGCGTCGAAGAGGCTCTTCACATTGTACGACATCACGATGAGCGATGAGGGGGAGGGCTTGGGGGCGAGGAGGGAACAGGCGCCACCGAGGGCGCCCGCGAGGGCGACCGCGACGGCGGCGGCGGCGAGGAGGCCCGCCGCCGGGCGGGGAGAGTCGGAAATCCGGGAAAGGCTGTGGTGCGGTGGTTGAGGACGAGCGCGGACCAAGGGAGCCTCCTTCGGGCCCGCCTTTGGGGCGCGTGCCGCCCAAAGAACGAACCCTCGGGCGGCCCGCCCGGGAGACCCGGCCGGGGAATCCCGACCGCGGTGCCGCTAGAGGAGCCGCTCCTCCACGATACGCGCGATGGCCGCGCTTTCCGATTGAGGATCGACGCCGATCGGCTCGAAATTTTCGCCGGTGATGGCCTCGAAGGCCTGAAGGTAGCGCCAGGAGGTCTCGAGCCGAACCTCCTCGGGGATGCGGGGCGGCTCGCCGTCGCCCGCGAAGCCGCGCTCCACGAGCCAGCGGCGGAAGGGCTCCTTGTCGAGCTCGCGCTGGGGCTCGTGGGTCTGGTAGCGGCTCGGGTAGGACTCGGCCCACCAGTAGCGGCTCGAATCCGGGGTGTGGATCTCGTCGCAGAGGGTGAGCCTGCCGTCCACGAGGCCGAACTCGTATTTCGTGTCGGCCAGGATCAGCCCGCCCCGGGCAGCGACCTCCTGGCCGCGGCGGAACAAGGCCAGGGAAACCCGCTCGACCTCGCGCCAGGTCTCCTCGGACACGAGGCCCTCGGCGAGGAGCTCGGCGCGGGAAAGGGGCCGGTCGTGGCCGGCCGCCTCCTTGGAGGAGGGCGTGATGATCGGCACGGGGAATTTCTCGTTGAAGGAAAGGCCTCCGGGCAGGGCTATCCCCGAGACGGCGCGGCCGGACTGGTAGTCGCGCCAGGCCGAGCCTGACAGATAGCCGCGGACCACCACCTCGAGGGGCAACATCTCCGCGCGGCGGGCGAGCGTCGCCCGCCCCGTGCCCGAAAGGCCGGAGCCGGGCCCGGCCAGGACGTGGTTCGGCGCGATGTCGGCGGTCGCCTCGAACCAGAAGGAGGCGATCCGGGCGAGCACCTCGCCCTTGCAGGGCACGGAGGAAAGGACCCGGTCGAAGGCGGAGATCCGGTCGCTCGCGACGAGAAGGAGGTTCTTCCCGCCGAGGACGACGTCGCGGACCTTGCCGCGGTACACGGGCAGGCCGCGCGCGGACTCGTCCGGCAATGACTCGAAGGTCGAACCGAGGCGTTCCGCGACGCGTTCCCTCGTCATAATCCGAGCTCGCCCCGGCTGACGCCGATCTTGGAGATGAGCCCGTAGGCCAGGGCCTCGTCCGCGCTCATCCAGTAATCGCGGTCCGTGTCCTTCTCGACGCGGTCGAGGGGCTGGCCCGTCGCCTCCGCGATCTCCTTGTTGATGCGCTCGCGGGTCTTTTCAAGCTCGCGGGCGTGGATCTCGATCTCGGTGGCCACGCCCCGGATGCCGGAGAGGGGCTGGTGGATGAGGTAGTGGCTGTTCGGGAGGCCGAGGCGGCGCTCCTTGGGCACGGCCAGGAGGATGAGGGCGGCCGCGCTCGCGACAAGCCCCATGCCGACGATCGTCACGGGCGCCTTCACGAAGCGGATCATGTCGAATATCGCGTAACCGGCGTCGACGTCGCCGCCGGGGGAATCGACGAAGAGGGTGATGGGTTCGGCCGAAAGGCTTTCTAGAAGGAGGAGCTGGCGGATGAGCCGCTCGCCCTGGTCCTTGTCGATCTCGCCTGAAAGGAGGATGGTCCTGGTCTTGAGAAACCGCTCGGCGAGGGCGTCCTCGGGACGGCGCTCGGGCTTCTTCTCCTCGTCCTCTTCCTCGAAACGGCGGACGGGGCGATCTATGTGCATGGGTGCTCCTTTCCCTGAGGATTCGTCAAATATACTCTCTCGGGGCCGGCCTCGGCCAGCGCAGGCGTATACTATACGGCGCGGCGCCGATCGCGCAATGCCCGCGGTATGATGGCTATTGATCGCGCGCGGGAAACATAGTATTTTTTTAATATTACCCTGGAGGCATCCAATGCAACGATATTTTAAGAGCCGCCGCTTCGCCGGCCTCGGCCTTCCCACCGCCGCCGGGCTCGCCCTCGTCGCCGCCCTGGTCCTCCTCACGGGCGCCTGCGCGCCGGCCGGGGCAACTACGGCGGCGGCCTCGACCGGCCGAGCCGGCGGTGACGGCCAGTCCACCGCGGCAGGAACCGCGGAAACCGGCTTGGCGCCGGCAAAGGGGGCCCCCGTCCTCCTCGCCGCCGCCGCGGGAGAGCGGGCCTGGTATGCCGACCGCCTCGAAGCCCAGCAGTTCTATGTTTTCCCGAAGCCCGTCGATCCGGGCGATTTCGAGGCCGAGGCCCTGGCCGCCGGAGCTACGCCGGCCAAGCTTTCCGCAGCCCGAGGCAAGCTCGTCCTCCTCAATTTCTGGGCCACCTGGTGCCCGCCCTGCCGGGCCGAAATGCCGTCCATCGACCGGCTTTCCGGCCTCATGAAGGACGACAACTTCACCGTGATGGCCGTCAGCGTGGGCGAGGAACGCAAGGTCGTCGCCGACTTCATCGCAGCGCAAAAGTACCGCCTGCCCGTCTTCCTCGACCGCTCCGGCCGGCTCGGCGCCGCCTTCGGGGCCAGGAGCATCCCGACGACCTACCTCTTCGACAAGGAAGGCAAGGTGATCGCCGGAATCGTCGGCTCCCGCGAGTACGACTCTCCCGAGCTCGTCGCCCTGCTCAAGGAAATGGCCGCCAAATGAACGCGCCGAGCCTGGCGGCCGCCTTCGGGGCCGGACTCCTGTCCTTCCTCTCGCCCTGCGTCCTGCCCCTGATCCCGGCTTACCTTTCCTTCCTCTCCGGCTACGGCCTCGAGGACCTCAAGGCGGGCAAGGACCGCGCCCGAGTCTTGGGCCGCAGCCTGGCCTTTTCCGCCGGCTTCGCCCTGGTCTTCGCGGCGCTCGGGCTCGTCTTCTCGGGCGGCGCCATGCTGCTCGGCGGCGCGGCCAGGACGGTCTCGATCCTCGCCGGCCTCGTCGTCGTCCTTCTCGGGCTCAACCTGGTCCTCGATTTCGCGAAATTCCTGAACCTCGAGGCGCGCTTCCATCCCAAGGCCGCTCCCGCAGGCGCAGGCGGCGCCTTCCTCGCGGGACTGGCCTTCGGCGCGGGCTGGTCGCCCTGCGTCGGGCCCGTCCTCGCCTCGATACTCCTCCTGGCCGCGCGGGAAGGGAGCTTCGGCGCCTCGGCCGCCCTCCTCGGCGCCTATTCGCTCGGGCTGGCCCTGCCCTTCGTCGCCGCGGGACTCTTCCTCGACCGGCTGACGCCCTTGATGACTTGGTTCAAGAAGCGGGCGCGCGGCGTCCGAATCGCCTCCGGCCTCCTCCTCGTGACGCTCGGCCTGGCGATGGCGCTGGGACGGCTTTCTTACATCTCGGGGACCGCCGCCCGCGCGGGCTTCGCCCTCAAGGAAGCCCTGGCGGCGGCGCCCGCCGCGGTCCGGGCCTGGACCGCGGGGCTCTGGCTCCTCGCGGGAGTCCTGGCCCCGGCGCTTTCCGCGCTCCGGCGCCGCCGCGCCTTCACGGTGCCGCGCATCGCGTTTCTGGCATGGTGCGCCCTCGTCGCCGCGGCCGAGCTGGCCGGCCTCTGGTCCTCGGCCGGCTTCGTCGCGGAGTGGCTGCTCTTTACGGGAGTTTAAGGGCGGCGCCGCGGCCGCCTGCCACCGACATCGGCCGCCGCGGCTTAACTCGGCACCAAGGTATCGGCCGCGGGCGCCCAACGCGGCGCCGAGGCATCGGCCTTCAGCCGATACCTCGGCATCGGCTTCAGCCGATGCCGGCGCGGAAGGAACGGCGGAAAAAGTGGCGGCGGCCCCGCTCGATCCAGACGGCGGCCGTGGCCGCGGCGAGGCGCGGCAGGGTCGTCCAGAAGATCGGCACGCCGACCGCGGCGAAGAGGGCCGTGTCCTCGAGAAGGGAGTGGCAGAGCGAGGCGTGGTGGTTGAACAGGTCGCCTTCCTGCGGCTTCATCCGGCCGGACTGGATCTCCGCGCCCACGATGCCCGCCCCGTAGGCGTAACCCACGATGTTGATCACGATCCAGAGGAAGCTGGCCCGCTCGGGCAGGCCCAGGAATTTCATGAAGGGCGCGAAGAGCCGCGAGAGGAAGTCCATGAAGCGGAACTCCTCGAGGATGCGCTGGACGACCATGATGGCCAGGACGAGAAGGCCGATCTTCGCGACGAGGCGCGCGGTGGACAGGGCCCAGGCGGCCAGCATGGGCCAAAACTCCGGGCGGGCGGCGGGCCCGCCCGCGGAAAACACCGAGGCGGACAGGCCTCGCGGCAGGATGAGGCTGTAGATCCAGCCGGCCAGGATCGCGGAGCCGAGGCGGAGAAGGACCATCTTGGTCGCGGAGGAGCCGGTCTTCTTCATGACCGCCGTCTCGACGAGGAGATTGTGCGCCGTCAGGCACATGACCGCCAGGATGGTCGCCTCCCGGAGATCCAGGGACAGGGAGCCGGCGACCGCTATCGCGCTGTAGATGTTGAGCAGGGCCGAGGAGATGAAGACCAGGGCGGCGTCGCCCGGCAAGCCAAGGAGACCCATGGCGGGCGCCAAAAGGCTGGCGATCTTGGCCAAAATGCCGCTCCATCCGAGGAGGGCGACGGCCAAGGTCACCGGCACCATGATCTTGAGGAGGAACCAGGCCGTCTTGAGGGCCGATTTGGCGCCGAGGACGGCCGCGGCGAGAGCGCGGCGTGGCGCCGACGTGGGTAGTTCTTCCATCGTGCCAGACTCTAGCTTTTACTCCCGTACCCTGTCAAGAAAAGCCGGCGGCTAAACTTCTATCCCCAAAACCGCCACGGGGCAGCGCCCGCGGCCCTCCAGGCGTCCCGTCGCGAGGCGCGCGGCGGCCCGCGCGGTCTCAGCGGAGAAGCCGTAGGCGGCGCCGAGCGCCGCGGCGCGGGGGAAAAAGGCCGCGTCGTAGGGGTCGCGAAGGGCCACGACGCCGACCTCGCCCAGGCTCTCCTCAAGGAGGTGGATGAGGCTTTCCTGCCCCGGACGGCGATGGGCGTCGTAGCTCAGGGCGAGGGCGGGCACCCTTCCCGCCTCGGCGACGGCGGCCAGGAGGCTCTCCGCCGCGGCCGGTCCCGGTTCGGCGGGCAGGCGCAGGATCCGCGCGTCGGGCAACTCCCGGCGAAGGGCGGCTTCCACGGCGGGTAAAAGGGCGGCTTCGGAACCCGCCGGCGGCGGTTCGAAGAGGAGGACCAGGCCGGGCGCGGCGGAAAGGGGAAAGCCCTTGCCGGCGCGGAAGGCGGTGATGCCCCGCTCGGCGACGCGCCTCGGCTCCGGCCCCGAAAGAAGGCGGCCGAGAGCGGCGGGATCGGGACGTTTCGCGGGCAGCTTGGCGAAGAGGCGGTCCAGGCGGCGCCGGGCGACGACGAGGCGAGGCGCCGGGAGCTCGCCGGCGGCGAGGGCCGCAGCCAGGGCCGAAGCGGCGGCCATCGCGGCCTCGGGCCCGAGCGCGACCTGGAGGTCGCAGCCGGCCAACGCGCCGAGGACGGCCGCCCGGCCGGGCCCGGCGAGGTCGTCGTCCAGGGCGGCGCCGATCACCAGGCCGCCGAAGCCCAAATCGGTGCGGAGCCGCCCCTCGATGGCGCGGACGCTCCGCGCGGCGGGGATGCGCTCGGGCTCGATGGCGGGCGCCAGGACACGGCCGACGAGGACGGCCGACAGGCCGAGCCGGATCGCCTTGGCGAAGGGCAGAGCCTCGATCTCCGCCAGGCGGTCGAGGGGAAAGGGCACGAGGGGCGGACCGTGCCGGCCGTCCGAGGCGAGGGCGCCGCAGCCGGGGAAGCTCAGGCCGCAGGGCGCCACCCCGCCCTCCGCGAGGCCGCGGCCAAAGGCCGCGGCCAAGGCTCCCGCCTTGAGGGAGTCCTCGCCGAAAAGCTCGAGGACGCCGCCGGCCAGCTTGGGGTCGTTCGCGAGATCCAGGCGGGGCGCGAAGAGAAGGTCGACGCCGAGGGCCGCGAGGGCGGCGCCGAAGGCGCGGCCGGCGCGCCGCGCCGCGCCGCGGTCGCCCCGGGAGGCCAGGCTCATCGCGCTCGGAAGGCCCGGCAATTCGGGCGGGGCGGCCGCCGCGACCTTGCCGCCGCCGAGAGCCACGAGCGCCCGCCCGAGCCCCGCCTCCGAACAGCGGCGCTTGGCGAACCCCGCGAGGGCGGCGAGCCGCTCCGGCTCGGCGAGGAGGGCCCCCGGCAGGAGAAAGGCGCGGATGCCGCCGGCAAGGTATTCCTCGAGCAGGGCCTCGCCGCCCGCGGCGGGCAGGGCTCCGAGGATCATGCCGCCCGCCTGGATAGAGCTCGTCATGCGCCCTCCTTCACGACTCCAATTGTAAAGCATCCCCGGGCGCCGCGGTAGCGGGGTCGCCCGGGTCGGCAGGATCCCGGGGCCGGAGGCAAGGGGCGCGTTAGCTGGGCCTGGCGGCGGCCACGCCGCGGACGGCCGCGGCGAGCTCCGCGTCCGCGCCGATCTCCTCGATCGCCGCGGGCAGGCGCCAGCCCCAGTTCCAGTCGTTGGTCGAACCGGGCACGTTGACCCGCTCGGCGCGGGGATCGGCGGGCCGGAAAGCCTCGCCGAGGGCCAGGAGATCCTGGGCCGGATAGACCACGAAGCGGGAGGAGGACCGCGCCAAGGCTTCGAGGAGGATCCGCGCGGAGCCCGGGTCGAGCCGCTGGGGCACGGGCCCAAGCGAGCGGCCGTCGTGGCCCTTCCGCCCTTCGGCGCCGAGGGCCTCGCCGGCGAGCCGCCACACGGCCTCGCGGTCGGCCTCCGTCTCCCACCACTCGCGGAGGCTGGAGGAATCGTGGACCGAAGGGCAGGCCACGGAGAGCTCGGGGTAGGCGCCGAGGGGTACGAAGGGATCGCCCGCCTCGCCCCAACGCCGGGTCCAGCGCAGGACCCTGAGACCCAGGATGCCGAGCTCCTCGAGGACGCGGGGCACGCAGGGCGGCACCGAGCCCAGGTCTTCGGCGCAGGGCAGCATCGGACTCGACTCCCCGAGCACGCCGAGAAGCCGGCGGCCCGTCTCTTCCCAAAGCCGTTGGCCGGCCCGGCTCTTGTCGCCGAACAGGGACTCGAGGCCGCGGCGCTCGTCTTCCGAGAGGCTCGGCCAGGCGCTCGCCTCGGCGTGGCGCCAGGCGGCCACGAAGCGCCCGGGCTCGAACTCGTAGAGGACCCGGTCGCGCCAGGCGGATTTCAGGAAATCGAGGGCGCGCGCGGAAAGGCCCTTGCCGCCGTAGCCGGGCACGCCCTCCCACGCCAGCTCCTCGAGGTCCTTTTCGCCCCGGATCGAGCGCTTGAAGAGGAAAAGCTCCTCCCGCCCGATGCGGTCGAGCGCGAGGAGGGCCGCCTCCATCGCCTCGCCCGCCTCGCCGCCGCAGGCGGCGACGAGCCGGTCGGTGCGGACGTGCGGCTCCGAAAGCCAGCGCAGGCGCTCCGGGGAGAAGCCGCGGGCCTCGAGCTCGGCCCGCTCGACATAGGCGTCCGGCACGAAGCGGCCGAGATAGCCCTCGCGCTCGCGCTCGCCGAGGGACCAGATCCGGAAGAAGCCGAGGACATGGTCGATGCGATAGGCGGAATAGAACTTCTCCGCGGAGGCCAGGCGCTCGCGCCAGAAGGAGTAGTCGTCCTTGGCCAGGGCTTCCCAGTCGTAGATCGGGAAGCCCCAGTTCTGGCCGAGGTACGAGTACATGTCCGGCGGGGCGCCGGCGGCCAGACCGAGGCGGAAAACCGATCGCCGCGCCCAGACCTCGGCCGAATCCTCGTTGATGAGGATGGGGATGTCGCCCATGAGCTCGATGCCCCGCGCGGCCAGGGAGGCTGCCGCCGCCGCGAACTGTCCCTCGGCGCGCCACTGGAGCCAGGCGCGGAAGCGCGTGCCGTCGACCAGGGCGGGATCGGCCCAGAGGGCCTCGATCTCCTTCGCGGAGGGATCGCGCCGCGACGACCACTCCCACCAGGGCTTGCCGCCCTCGCGACGCTTCAGCTCGGAAAAGACCGCGTAGGCCTTGACCCAGGGATTGGCCGCCAGCCAGGCGGCGAAGGCCTTGGATTCGGCGGAGTATTTCGGCGAGCCGGGCGCCAGGCGCGGCGCGCCCGCCTCGGTCCAGACGAGCTCGAGGAGCTCGAGCTTGGCCTCGAGGTAGGGGCCGTAGCGGAGGCGTTCGTCCTTCGCATAACGCGCCGCGAGCTCCGCGGCGGCGGCGACATAGGCCGCGCCGCCCACGCCCTCGGCCTCCGGCAGATCGGCGACGGATAGATAGAGGGGGTGCAGGGCGAAGGCCGACAGGGCCGAATAGGGAGAGCTGTGCGAACCCGAATCGTTGACGGGCAGGAGCTGGACCAGACCGAGCCCCCAGGCCTCGGCGAGTTCGCCCAGGGCGGCGAGATCCGGGTACTCCCCGCAAGCGGGACTACGGCGGCTCCGCAGGGCGGAAAGGGAGACGGCGATGCCGGAAAGCGGCTTGCCGGGATGGGCGAATTTCATGACGGCCTCCGCGTATCAGTATAGCGGGCGGGCGCGGCCGCGAAAATGGCTCAAACCGGTTTAACTCCGGGAACTCGCCGCAATGGCCCTACCTTCGCGCCGCCCTAGGCGCCGCCCGCCGCCGGACCATCCGCCTCGCCGCCCTTGGAGTCGCCCTAAGCGCCGCCCGAAGCGCCGCGGCCCTTGCCGCCGAGGAGGGACTTCAGCGCCTCCTTCAAGTCCTTGGAGGCGCGCCACTCCTTGCCCTCGCCTTCCTCGCCGCCGGCGGGGCCGAACACCAGGTCCAGGCCCAAGGCCCGCGCGGCCCGCGCCCGGCGGCGCATCTGCCGCACCGGCCTGAGCTCGCCCGCCAGCGAAAGCTCCCCGGCCAGGGCGCTGCCCTGCGGAAGGGGCGTGTCGGAGCGCGCCGAATACAGGGCCGCCGCGAGGGCCAGGTCGATGCCGGGCTCGGTCAGCCGCATGCCGCCCGCGACATTGACGTAAAGATCCTGGTCGGAAAAGCGCAGGCCCGTGTGCTTTTCCAGGACGGCGGCCACGCGGGCCACGCGCCCGGAATCGATCCGCTCGGAGTAGACGCGCGTCAGGCCGGCCTTGGCGGGCACGGAAAGGGCCTGGATCTCCACGAGGAGGATGCGGCTGCCCTCGTGGACGGGGGCGACCGCGACGCCGGCGGGCAGGCCTCCCTCCCGGCGCACGAGGAAGAGCCCCGAGGGATCGGCGACCTCCTCAAGGCCCTTTTCGCCCATCCGGAAAATGCCCACCTCCTCGGCGCTGCCGAAGCGGTTCTTGCTCGCGCGGAGGGTCCGGAGTTCGGCCTCGCTCTGCTCGAAGGTGAGAACGGCGTCGACGAGGTGTTCGGCCGCCTTGGGGCCGGCGATGAGTCCTTCCTTCGTGACGTGGGCGACGAGGAAGAGCCCCGCCAGGCGTTCCTTCGCCCAGGCGACCAGTTCCTGGACGCAATACTTGATCTGGTTGGCGGTGCCGGGCACGGCGCCGGCCTCTTCGGCGCGGAGGGTCTGGACCGAATCGATGACGACGAGGCTCGGTTTCACGGTGTCGAGGACGGCCCGGATGCGCTCCAGTTCGCCCGAGCTGAAAACCTCGAGGCCCTCGCGAAGGCAGCCGAGGCGGTCGGCCCGGAGCCGTATCTGCGCCGGCGACTCCTCGCCGGAAACATAGAGGATCCGCCCCGGCGCCGCGGCGCGGGCGCAGAGCTGGAGGAGGAGGGTGCTCTTGCCGATGCCCGGCTCGCCGCCGATCAGGACGGCGGAGCCCCGCATGAGGCCGCCGCCGAGGACCCGATCCACCTCGCCGGAGCCCGTCGGGATCCGCGCGCCCTCGCCCGGATCGATGGCGCCGATCGGCATCGGGAAGGTTTCGCCC
>JAEUJG010000185.1 GCA_016794765.1 Spirochaetaceae bacterium
ATGGCTTCGGCCGGGGGCACGCCCCGACCGAGGTCGATGATGCTGGTGTCCATGCCCCCTTGTAGCACGGGGGCGGGCCGGGGCCCTGTCGCGCGGGCGACAGTGGGCCGTTATTTTCCGGCCTTGGCCTTCGCCGGCGCCCCGTGGTCGTCGCAGCGCGACATGCCGAGGAGCTGGTTCATCGCCTTGAGGTCGATGTCCTCTATCCGCCCGCGGCCCGTCTTGATCCAGCCGGCCTCGCGCCACTCGCCGAGGATCCGCGCCACCGTCTGCCGCGCGAGGCCGCAGCGTTGGGCGAGTTCCTCCTGCGAGTGCTCCACCGAGCCCGAGCCGCCCGAATCCTTCTCCAGGGCCAGGACCAGGTAGGCGAGCCGCGCGGAGGCGTCGAGGTAGGCGTAGGCGATGGCGTGCTGCGCGGAGCGCAGGAGGCGGTGCGCCAGGGTTTTCACGAGGCACTGGGAGATCGAGGGTTCGGCCTTGAGGCGCGCCAGGAACTCGTTGCGCGGCAGGACGAGGAGGACCGTCGGCTGGGAGGCCGTCGCCGTGACGAAGTGCGGCTCGTCGATGAGCATGCCGATCTCGCCGAAATAGTCGTCCGGCATCCGCTCCTTCACCGCCATCTCGAGGTCGTTCGGCCCCGAGACGAACTCGGTGACCGCCCCGCAGAGCACGACATAGAGCGCCTCCGCCCGGTCGCCTTCCATGAAGATGCCGGCGCCTTTCTCCACGCGCTTGCGGACGCAGACCATGGAGAGCCGGCGGAGGCTCTCCTCCGACAGCTGTCCGAAGAGCTGGGTGCGCCGCAAGCAGGCGAGCGTCTCGTCGTCCCGTGCCCGTAGTTCCATCCTGGCCTGTACTCCCTCCGCCGCGCCGTCCGCGCCGCGCCGGGGATTCTACACCGGTTTGCGGCGCCGCGGCGGGAAAATCCTCGCCGCCGAAGATTCCCCGCCCTTCTGTCGCCCCGGCGACAGTGCGCTTCCATGGCCCTTGTATCCTGAAACCGGACGAGGGCGGCCGACGGCCCCGTTACATCTTCGGAGCAAAGAGGGATCGCGCCATGATGAGCGAAGAAGCCTTGAGGGCCGGCGGCCTCGAGAGGACGCCCGGGTACTGGGACCGGCGGTACGTGAAGAACGTGGACAAGCTGTCGAAGCCCGTCCACGAGGTCGTCCACGAGAAGGACGTCTGGATGAGCCTCCGCGACGGGACGCGGATCTGCTGCGACGTCTTCCGCCCCGCGGCCGCGGGCAAGTATCCCGGCCTCCTCTCCTGGTCCGCCTACGGCAAGACCATCCAGTCGATGAAGCGCGGCTCCCAGCCGCCGGAGTCCCTCGTCTTCGACCACAGCCTGGAGGCCGGCGACATCGATTTCTTCGTCCGGCGCGGCTACGTCTTCGTCATCCCCGATCCGCGCGGCATCGGCAAGTCCGAGGGCGAGTTCTACGGGATCTACAACCCCCAGGAGCAGGTGGACATCTACGACGTCATCGAGTGGATGGCCGTCCAGGACTGGTGTTCCGGCGGCGTCGGCATGATCGGCTATTCCTACTTCGGCATCATCCAGTGCCTGGCCGCGGCCCAACAGCCGCCGAGCCTCAAGTGCGTGATGCCCCTGTCCTTCACCGACGAATACTACCAGCACGGCAACTACGGCGGCGTCCACAACACCTACATGACGATGTACTGGGAGCTCTGTCCCGCCAACAATCCCAAGCCCTGGTCCCTCAAGATGTACGGCGAGGACAAGGTCAAGGCGATGATGGAGGAGCGCGCCAAGGATCCGGACATCGCGCTCAACTCCTACTTCATGAAGATGCTGACGACCTGGCCGCCGAACTACCACACCTTCTACCTCGACTACCTCCTCCATCCGGACGAGGGTCCCTTCTGGGCCCAGCGCTCGGTGCGGCACCTGTACGACAAGATCAAGGTGCCGGTCTTCCTCAACTCCGCCTTTTCTCCGAACGGCCGCTGGGTGAATCCCCTGATGCGCGCCTTCAACTCCAAGGCGCTCGACGTGCCCAAGCGCGTCAACCTGGAGGACTACAGCGAGCTCGAGCTCCCCTACCGCTCGATGAACGAGGAGTGCCTGCGCTGGTACGACCTCTGGCTGAAGGGCGTGGACAGCGGCCTCATGGAGGAACCGCCGATCAAGCTCAAGATCATGGGCGCGGGCTACCGCTACGAAAAGGAGTGGCCCCTCGCGCGCACGCAATGGAAGAAGCTCTACCTCCGGAGCTTCAACCGCCTCTCCTGGGACGTGGACTGCGAGCCGGGCCTGGCGCCGGACGCCTTTGTCCACAATCCGCCCAACGTCAGCTCGGAGATCCAGGTCCTCACCTACACGAGTCCCCATCTCGAGCGGCCGATGGAGTTCACCGGTCCCGTCGCGCTGCACCTCTTCGCCGCCATCGACGCGCCGGACGCCAACTTCATCGTGAAGATGCACGAGCTCTATCCGAACGGCGAGCGGCACTACATGCCCTGCTGGGGCGCCCTCAAGGCCTCGCGGCCCCTCGTGGAGGCGGAGTCCAAGCCCTGGCTCCCCGTCCACGACCATACGCGGAGCCTGCCCGTCGCGCCCGGCGAGGTCCGGGAATACGTCATCGAACTCAATCCGAGCGCCCGCGTCTTCAAGCCGGGCAACCGCATCCAGCTCGAGATTTCCGCGATGGATCCATCGCCCCATTTCCGGCAGAGCTGGACGGGCAAGGTGGCGAACATGGGGCCGGTGCCGGGCGCCGCCTCCGTCTGCTACCGGATCTACCGCGACGCCGAGCGCCAGTCGCACCTGCTCCTGCCCTACATCCCCGGTTCTTCGGCGGACCAGTGGGTACAGTCCATCGAGTGAGGGCGGGCAGCCAAGGGAGGAGGGCAAGCCGGCCCACAGGCAGGGGGCCGGCGATCACGAAGGTCGTCGTTGCGTTCCGCGACGATCCGTGCGACAACGGTGGCGGTCGCCGCCGAAGCAATTCGCCTGGTATGAAGGGGGCTTCATGAAAAGCAACAAGATGTCACTCTTTTCCTGCATCCTGATGGGAATCGGCAGCATCATCGGCGCGAGCATCTTCGCGACGACGCCGATCGCGATCAAGATCGTCGGCGGCAACGGGATCGTCCTCGGCTTCATCCTGGCCGCGGTCTTCGTCGTCTTCAAGACCCTGCCCGAGATGGTCCTGACCTCCGCCCTGCCCGCGAACGGCGCCGCCTACATGCACCTGACGCGCCTTGTCCATCCTTCCCTGGGCATCCTCCAGTCGATCAACAACCTGGTGATCGGCCCGATGAAGATCGCCACGATGTCCCTCACCTTCGCGGCCTATTTCGCCATGCTCGTGCCGGGCATTCCCCCCGTCGCGGTCGCGATCGCCATCACCCTGATCTTCACCGTGATCACGCTCTACGGCATCCAGATCGCCGCGTGGGTCCAGAACGTCCTGGTCGGCGTCCTCCTCCTGGCGCTCTTCCTCTACGTCTTCCTCGGCTGGGGCAAGACGGTGGTGACGCTCGGCCAAGTCCTCTCCACGACCGTCCAGCTCTCCAAGCTCTGGGCGGCCATGGGCATCATGCACGGCAGCCTCATCGGCGCCAACGCCCTCATGTACGTCGCGGACGAGATCGAGGAACCGGGCAGGAACATCCCGATCGCCTTCATCGTCGGCACCATCCTGACCGCCGTCCTCTACGCCGCGATGGCCTACGTCACCGTCGGCGTCATGCCCCAGTTCTTCAAGATCGACAACCTCGCGACGGTCGCCAAGACCTTCATGAGCCCCGTGATGCTCGCCTTTTTCATCTCCGGCGGCGCCCTCCTGGCCGTCGTGACGAGCATCAACTCCGCCATCCTCATGTTCTCCCGCTCGCACTTCGCCGGCGCCAGGGACGGCCTCTATCCCGCGGCGATCATGAAGATGAACAAGCACGGCGCGCCCGCGAACGCGATCTGGCTCAACACGGGCATCGCGGTCCTGGCCATGGCCTCGGGCTACAACCTCACGGACGTCATCAACATCACCTCGATCCCCGGACTCCTCCTGAGCCCGCTCATCTTCGCGGCGATCTTCTGGCTCCCGAAGAAGTTCCCGGCCTCCTACAAGACCTCCTTCCTCAAGATGCCCCACTGGATCAACATCGCCATCGTCGTGATCGCGACGGCGCTCTGTTTCCTCCTCGGCGGCTACGTCCTCAAGCAGATGAAGCCCAAGAACTACATCACGATGGCGGTCTTCTATCTCGTCGCCTTCCTCTACGTCTACGGCCGCGCCCTCTATCTCAAGAAGAAGCGGGGCGTCGACATGATCGCCGCGATGAAGAAGCCCCACGAACCCTGGCTCGCCCGCGAGAAGGCCGCCGAGGCCGAGCTCGCGGCCCAAAAGGCCTAACTCCAAGCAACGACTCCCGGGACAGGACCTGCCCGCGGGGAAAACGAGGTTACGATGACATCCGATGATTTTTGCGCGCAGACCGGCCTGGACAAGATCCCTCCCTACTGGGACAGGCGTTACACCAAGAACCTCGACAAGCTCTCCAAGCCGGTCTACACGGTGGAGTTCGAGGAAAACGTGGAGATCGTCCTCCGCGACGGCGTCAGGATCTACGCCGACATCTACCGCCCGGCGGAGCTCGACAAGGCGCCGGTCCTCCTCTCCTGGGCGGACTACGGCAAGACGATGCAGGCCATGAAGCGCGGCTCGCTGCCGGGCTCCTCCCTCTACTTCGACCACAGCCTGGAGGCCGGCGACATCGACTTCTTCGTCCAGCGCGGCTATGTCTTCGTGATCCCCGATCCCCGCGGCATCGGCCTGTCCGAAGGGGAGTTCCTGGGCGTCTACAACCCGCAGGAGCAGGAGGACGCCTACGACGTCATCGAGTGGCTCGGCACGCGTTATGCGCACTCGGACGGCCGGGTCGCGATGACCGGCTACTCCTACTACGGCATCATCCAGATGCTCGTGGCCGCGCTGCAGCCGCCCCACCTGACCTGCATCATGCCGCTCTCCTTCACCGACGACTATTACCAGCACGGCTACTACGGCGGCGTGGCCAACACCTACATGACCATGTACTGGGAGCTCTGTCCGGCGAACAACCCGGTCTCCTGGTCGACGAAGATGTACTCCGAGGCGGAGATGAAGGCGCGCATGAAGGAGGTCCAGAAGGATCCCGACATCGCGATCGTCTCCTACTTCAACAAGATCTTCAACACCTGGCCGCCGAAGTACCACACCTTCTACCTCGACTACCTCCTCCATCCCGAGGACGGCCCCTTCTGGGCCGCGCGCTCGGCCAAGGAGATCTACGGCAAGGTGAAGGTGCCGACCTACCTGAAGTGCGGCTGGGCGCCGACGGGCCGCTGGAGCGCGCCGGTCTTCAACGCGATGAAC
>JAEUJG010000352.1 GCA_016794765.1 Spirochaetaceae bacterium
GTTCCTCGCCTGGGACTCGCCGGCGAAAGCCGCCATGAGATTCTTTTCCGTCTTCGTGCCCTTCAAGCTCTTCATTCGCCCTCCCCCTTGTCTTTTGACTTTCCCGCGACGGTCGCGGGACACCCGTCGGAACGCGTTCGGATTAAGTATAGCGACGCGGAACGGGCCGTGCAACGTTAATTATTTTTCCGGCCCCGACCTTCGAGCACCTAACGCTTCAATCGGAAAGGCTCCCCGCGGGCGTACTTGGGTCGGGGAGGCGCCATGATCGAGGATTCGCTGTACGATTCCGCCGCCGCCGCCGCGGCGGCCGCCGCCGAGCGGCCGGCGGCGAGGGAGCGACTGGTCCGCGAGGGCGCCGGAAGCCTGGCGGACGGCGAACTGCTGTCCGCCCTCCTCGGCACGGGCACGCGCGGCAAGGGCGTCCGGGCGCTCGCCGAAGAGGTCCTCGAATTGCTCGACGGCGGCCGCGCCGCGCCGGAGGCCGACCTCCTGCGCCGGCTTCCCGGCATGGGAGAGGCCAAGGCCTGCGCCGTCGTCGCGGCCCTCGAGCTCGGCCGCCGCCTCTACGGGCACCGGGACAAGCGCGTCTCCTCGCCGCGGGACATCCACCTCCTCGTCGCCCACTGGGCCGACCGGAAGCAGGAGCGTTTTGTCTGTTGCTCCCTCAACGGCGCCCACGAGGTGCTGGCCGTCCGCGTCGTGTCCGTCGGCCTCGTCAACCGCACGGTGGTCCATCCCCGGGAGGTCTTCGCCGACCCCATCGTCGACCGCGCCTGCGCCGTCATCGTCGGCCACAACCATCCCTCGGGCCGCCTCGAGCCCTCGCCGGAAGATGTGGAAATCACGCGCCGGCTCAAGGAAGCGGGGGAGGTCCTCGGGATAGCCCTCCTCGACCACCTCGTTTTTTCGCGGGAGGGCTATTACAGCTTCGTGGAGCACGGACTCCTGGAAGCGCCCAAGGCCGACTAGCGAAGCGCGAGGCGCGGCCGGTCCGGCCGACCTAGCCGAAGGCTTCCTCTGCCCCGCCCGTCGGCGCGAGCGGGAAACGGACGACACAGCGGGTGCCGCCGGCCGAGCTCAGCTCAAGGCCGCCGCCGATCTGCCGCGCGAGCATGTCCGCGATCACGAGGCCGAGCCCGCCCGTCGAGCCGATCTCGTAGCCGGGAGGAAGGCCGACGCCGTCGTCGGACAGCTCCACGACGCCCTCGCCGGCCGCTCGCCGAACCCCAAGCCGGATGAGGCCGCCGCGCTGCCCGGGGAAGGCGTACTTGAGGGCGTCGGTGACGAGCTCGTTGACGATGAGGCCGAGCGGAATCGCCTGCTTCACCTCCACGGAGAAGCCCTCGAGTTCGGTCTCGAAGCGTATGCCCCGCAAGGGGCCGCCGAATCCGTCACAGAGAGCCTTCGCGACATCTCCGAGATACTCCCCGAGGCAGATATGGCGCGCGTCAGCGACCTGGTAGAGAAGTTCGTAAAGCGTGGCCAGGGCCTGGATGCGGCGCTCGATTCCCCTGAGGATTTCCGCCGCCGCCCCGTCCTCGACGCGGCCGGCCTCCAGTCCCACCAGACCCGCCATCAGGCTGAACCCGTTCTTGACCCGGTGCTGGAGCTCGCTCAGGAGGGTCGCCTTCCCGGCGTAGGCGCGCCGGAGTTCCTCCTCCATGCGCTTGCGCCCGGTGATGTCGATGGCGCTCCCGACGAGGGCCGGCCCGTCCGGGCCTCCCGCCCCGCGGAAGGCGTTGACCGAAACCCACCGGGAAGAGCCGTCGCGATGCCGGAGTTCCAGCTCAAGGCCCTCCACGCAACCCCGTTCGGCGACGCCGGCAAGGATCCGTTCCCGCTCCGCCGGCCTCGCGTAGACTTGGGCCGCCAGGTCGGTCACGAGACTCCGGAGCTCCTCGGCGTTCGCGTAACCGAAGATCCTGGCGAAGGAATCGTTGAGCGCCAAGAGCCGTCCGTCCCGGCTGGATTCGAAGAATCCCTCGACCGCGCTCTCGACGATGCCGCGGTAGCGCGATTCGCTCTCACGGAGCCGGACCTTGAGCTCTTCGCCCAGGAGCAGCATGAAGCCCATGGACCAGGTCGCGACGCTGAAGATCACCAGGAGGAAGGTCAGTTGGTTGATCGGCAGTCCCAGGAACACGGATTCGGGAGGCTGGAGGATGGTGATGACCGTCCGCACGACGTAAAAGACGGAAAGGAAGGCGAAAACGGCCCCGAGGAAGGACGGCAGCGGAGAATCGTAGCGCTTGCGGAGCCGGAAGCAGTGGAAGCCGCATTCGGCGTGGAGCGCCGCGATCGTGACCGAGATGACGACGATCCTGGCCGAAACCGAAGGCCTCCGGAAGGTCAGGAGCGCGAAGACCAGTACGAAAACCGCCCACGCCGCGCCGTATCGGGCCGCGCGGATCCGGAATCCGCGGAAACAGCGAAGGCCGACGAGGGCAAAGCCGTGGCCCAGCGTAATGAGCGCGTTGGCCGCGACCACGCTGATCCACGGGTCGATCCGTCCCTGGTTGACGAGGGCCAGCGCTCCGGATGCGTAGAGAAAAAAACCGGCGGCCCAAAAGAGGAGCGCCTCGTTCCGTTGCGGCACGATATCGGAGGGCCTTCGCCCGATGGAGAACAGGTAGAGGAACGAGCTCAGATAGCCGAAGATGACGGCCGTTTCGGCTATGGTGCGGCTATCCACGGCCGACCCCGAGCCCGCGGTTCCCGTCCGGACGGCGTGATTTCGGGCGGCGGTCGATGGGTTCCGGAATCGAAGCGAAGCGCATGCTGTAAGTATAGGCTCCCGCGGCCGCTTCGCCAGCCGCGACCCGGAAGAAACCGCCGCGGCGCGGCGGCGTTGAAAGTCCGCGGCTTCCCAGTTCGCCGCCTCGGGCTAGGCCTGCGCCGCTTCTCCGGCCCGCGAAAGCGCCTTCGCCGCCGCCTCGGCGCCGACGAGCCCGCGGCCCTCCAAATGGCGGACCAGGGCTCCGAAGACCTTGGCGTCGAAGGAAGTCCCGACCGCCGCGGCGAGGAGGCCGAGGGTCTCCTCGGGGCTTGTCGCCTTCCGGTAGGGCCTGTCCGAGGAAAGGGCGTCGTAGACGTCGGCGATGCCGAGGATCATGGATTCGTAGGGATAGTCGCCGCCCTTCCGGCCGTAATAGCCGGAGCCGTCCAGCCTTTCGTGGTGGAACTTCACGCAGGCGCTGACCGAGGCCTCGAAACCGGCCTCCTCGAGGAAGGAGCCGCCGATCTCGGCGTGGGAGCGCACCGCGAGGAGTTCGCCGTCGACGAGGCGATCGGGCTTGGCGATGAGCTCGTCCTGCACGCCCACCTTGCCGATGTCGTGGAGGACGGCGGCGTATTCCAGGCGCCGGATCGTGTCCCGGCCCAGGCCGAGCTCCCGCGCGACGCCGGCCGCGTAGCCGCGCACGCGCTCCGAATGGCCGCACATAAGGGGATAGCGCGCCTCGATCGCGGTGGCGACGGAACGCGTCATCTCGAAGCAGCTGCGGTCCACCCGCTCCATGATGGCGCGGTTCTCGAGCTCGTTCGCGAGGAGGGCGGCGACGACGCGGAGGGCACTCTGCCGGTCCGGGGAAAAGGCCAGGCCCGGGCCCGGACGAACGAGGGTGATCACGCCGAAGGCGTGCCCCGAGGAAACGACGGGCACGGCGAGAAAGGAGCCCTCGATGAAGGCCTCGCGGTTGATCGCCGAAAAGTGGACATGGTCGGACAGGGAGGCGCAGGAAGCGGCCCGCCGCCGTTCGAAGACTCCGCCCGAGATGCCCTCGCCCGGAGCCAGGGAGGCGGGAGCCGCCATGCCGCGGGCCAGGCGGGGCCGCAAGGAGCGCGAGAACTCGTCGAACTCGTAGTACACGCCGCGGTCGTAGGAGACGACGGTGGCGACCGCGTCGAGGACGGCGTCGGCCAACTCGTCGAAGGAGGCGTAGCCCTTGAGCCGCTCGGCGAAGGATTCGAGGCGGAGGAGTTCGCGGAAGCGCTCCTCGACCAGGCTCGAGGCCCGGAGGCCCACGGCGAGCGCGCCGCGGAGGGCCTCGAGCAGCTCCGTCTCGGAGGCGCAGAGCCGGCGTCCCTTGTCGGCCGGAAGGGAGACGACCAGGAAGCCGAGGAGCCGGTAGCCCTGGACGGCCGGCGCGACATAGTCGGCGCCGAGGCCGCCGCGGAGCACGACGTCGAAAAGATCGTCCGCCGCCAGGACGGGCTCGGCCTCCAGTTCCGCCATCGGCACGACGCCGGCCCGCATCGCGAGGAAGCTCACGAGGAGGTCGTCTTCGGGGATCGAAGGGGATCCTTCGCGGAGAAGATCGCGGTATTCGCGGGATTCGGGCGCGTGCGCGTAGAGGACCGCGCGTGCGCCGGGGATGCGCTCGGCGACTATGCGCGAGGCGACGGCGGCCAACTGGCTCGCGTCCTTGCAGGCTGAAAGTTCGTCCGCGGCGAAGCGCAGGCTCAGGCTCGTGACTCCGAGTGGATCGTCGCGCATCGTGGCGGCTCCTCGATCTGGCAGCCGCGGCCTCTGGCGGGCCTCGGCGCCCGATAGTATAGCATGCCGCGGGCGGCTTGCGGCGCAGGGAAAAACAAGACCCCGTCCGGCGGAGCGGACGGGGCCTGCGGAGCGAAGGGCGGAGCGGCCCGCGTTTCCGCAGGCCGCCTCGCGTCAGGACATCGGAGGTCGGAGGTCAGATGAGGTCGAACTTCCTGCCGGCCTTCTCGAAGATGTCGAGCGCCTTCCGGAGCTGGTCCTTGGTGTGCGTCGCCATGTAGCTCGTGCGGAGGAGGGCCTGCCCCTGGGGCACGGCGGGGGAGATGACCGGGTTCGTGTAAAGGCCCGTGTCGAAGAGCTCCTTCCAGAGGCGGAAGCACTTCTCGTCGTCGCCGACATGGATGGGGATGATCGGGGTCTGGGTCTGGCCGATGTCGAAGCCGAGCTCGCGGAAGCCCTTCATCATGAAGTGGGCGTTGTCCCAGAGCTTCTCGACGTGCTCCGGCTCCTTCTCCATGATCTCGAGCGCCGCGAAGGCGGCCATGACGTTGTGCGCCGGCAGCGAGGCGGAGAAGATGAAGGAGCGGGCCGTGTGCTTGATGTAGTTGATCACGTCCTTATCGCCGACGACGAAGCCGCCGAGCGAGGCGAAGCTCTTGGAGAAGGTGCCCATGGTGACGTCCACCGCGTCGGCCATGTTGAAGTGGGCCGCGGTGCCGCGGCCGCCGCCGAGGACGCCCACGGAGTGCGCGTCGTCGACGTAGAGGCGGGCGCCGTACTTCTTGCAGATCGCGCCGAGCTTGGGAAGGTCGACGATGTCGCCGCCCATGGAGAAGACGCCGTCGACGACGACGAGCTTGCCCTGGTCCTCGGGGATCTTCTCCAGGATGCGCTCGAGCTGCGCGAGGTCGGCGTGGACGAAGCGCTTGATCTCGCCCATGCCGAGGCGGCAGCCGTCGACGATGGAGGCGTGGTCCTCCTTGTCGGTGATGACGATGTCGTTCCGGCCGATGAGGGCGGAGATCGCGCCGAGGTTGGCCTGCATGCCCGTGCTGAAGACGATGGCGGCGTCCTTGCCCATGAAGGCGGCGAGGCGCGCTTCGAGCTCTTGGTGAATGCGGAGGTTGCCGTTGAGGTAGCGGCTGCCCGTGCAGCTCGTGCCGTACTTCTCGAGGGCGGCGGCGGCGGCGGCCTTGACCTTGGGGTGCGTCGTAAGGCCGAGGTAGTTGTTGGAACCGATCATGATGAGGCGGCGGCCCTCGTAGACGACCTCCGTGCCTTCGGTGCCCTCGAAGGGCTTGAAGAAGGGATAGATGCCCTTTTCGATCGCCTTCTTGTCGATGTCGAAATCAAAGCACTTCTTGAAAATGTCCATGCATGGACTCCTTGAGCGCGGGAGGTCCGCGCGTCGTGAAGGATTCGGCGCCTCGAACAGGCGTCGCGGTGGTGGATCCGCCGGCAAAGCCCGGGTGAGTTGGTCTCCCCGTTCTTTACGGATCCCAACATGGTGGCGTCGTGATTCGACGTTTCACCACATTCTGTCAAAGTATATGCCAGCCGACACTTATCGGTCAAGCATTGCGGAGGAAGGCAGAAAACTGTACAAAAAAACCGCCTTTGCAAAGGCGGTTCCAAAAGGACACATCGGAGAGGGCGCTGGACGGCGCCGCGTTGGGCAGAAAAGCCCTAGCGTGCGGGGCCGCGGTTCGTTCCGCTCCTGCCCTTGAGGAGCCCGGCGAAGACCTCGCGGATCCCCCCCTTGGCCATCCGTTCCTCGACGCCGGAGAACTCGATGACCTCGGCTTCCTTGCCCGCCACGAGGAGGATGTCGTCCGCGCGGAGCTTGTAATCGGCGTTGAAGTAGCTGTACTCCGGAGACCCCTCCGAACGGAGGGCGATGACGTTGATGCCGTGCCGTTGGCGGAGGTTCGCCTCGATGAGGCTCATGCCGGCGTACTTCTCCGGGATGCGCACCTCGGCCATGACGAGGTTGGAACCGATCGGCATGAAGTTGAACAGGGACGGCGAGACGAGAAGCGGCACGACGCGCGAAGCCGCCTCGCGGTCGGGATAGACGACGCGCGTCGCCCCGACGAGTTCGAAGATTTCGCCGGCCTCCTCGGACACCGCCTTCACGATGATGTCGACGACGCAGAGTTTTTTCAGGATGTTGGTGACGAGGATGGCCGCCTCGATGTTTCCGCCGAGGTCGACGATCGCCGCGTCCAAGCCTTCGGGGATCACGCGGCGGAGCGCGGCGTCGTTGATCGCGTCCACGACGTAGGCCTTCGCCGCCATTTCCTTGTAGCGCTCGACCAGATCCGCGTCCTTGTCGATGAGGATGATCTCGTCCGTGACCTCCGAAAGTTTTTCGAGCATCCGGACGCCCATGGCGCCAAGTCCGATTATAGCGTACTGCCGCATGACCCGCTCCTATCCGATCATCATGTCGGTCTCGGGGAGATCGACGTATCTCTCGATG
>JAEUJG010000360.1 GCA_016794765.1 Spirochaetaceae bacterium
TTCGCGGTCGAAGATCAGGGCGCGGAGGCTCTGCGTCCCCGCGTCGATCGTCATGATCAATTGTTCCATGCCGGTTTCCTTCCCTGGTCCGCGGCCGCCGCGGCGGACAGGTCGTCGGTCGCGACGAGGTCCACGCCGAGGCCGAGGAGGTTGTTCACGATGACGTCCCCGCACTTGAGCGGGGGCCGGGCCACGAGGCCGTCGAGGGCGCGGGCCGCCTCGACGAGGCGCCCGAGGGGAACGCCGCCGGTAGTCCGCACGGGAAGGCGGCGCTCGGCCGCGCCTTCCGTCCGCAGGGTGCTCGTGAGGCTCCGCCGCGGATCGACGATCTCGGCGCGGCCGTAGTCCTCCCCGCGCCTGCAGGCGTTGCCGCGGACGGCCAGCGCGGCGAAGCCGCCCTTCCCGTCCGGCTCCGCGTCCACCTCGAGGGGGCAGCCGCGCGGACAGGCGATGCACACGAATTTCCTGGTCTCAGCCACGGAGGCCCTCCTTCCGCTCGAGCTCGAGCGAGACCGCGGCCGCGTCGACGGGGACCAGCGCCACGTCGATCTCCACGCGCTCCATCTCCGGCGGACGCAAGGCCGCATAACGCTTCTCCAGCAGGGTCGCCGCCGGCGCCCCGTCGGGACCGATCGCGCGCGCCGCGAACCGGGCTCCCTCGCGCAAGGTCGCGTTGGAGCGGAAGTACAGGACCGCCTTGCCGGGCCGCCCACGGTCGACGAACTGCGGCACGGCGTAGAGGAAGCCGGGCCCGGCCTTCACCGGCACGAGGCGGCCGCGCGCGGCGGGGGCGCCATTGCGCGCGGCGAAGGCGGCGGCGGCCCGGCCCGCGGCCTCGCCCGACTCGGAGACGTAGTCCGCGAGGTCGTTGACGTGGAGGGCGTTGCCGCAGACGAAGACGCCCTCGGCCTGGCTCTCGCCGGCCTGGTCGACGCGCGGCCCCTTGGTCGCCGGGTCCAGGGACAGGCCCAGGGACTCGGCGATCTCGTTCTCCGGGATGAGGCCGACGGAGAGGACGAGGGTGTCGCAGGCCACGCGGCGCTCGGTGCCGGGCAGGACCTGGCCGCGCTGGTCCACGGCGGCGACGGTCACCGCCTCCACGCGGCGCTTCCCGTGCACCTCCACGACCGTGGTGGAAAGGTGGAGGGGGATCCCGAAGTCCTCGAGGCACTGGCGCAGGTTGCGCGACAGGCCCGAGGGCTCGCTCTTGAGCTCGTAGACGCCCTCGACCTCCATGCCCTCCAGCGTCAGGCGGCGGGCCATGATGAGACCGATGTCACCGGAACCCAGGATGACGGCGCGCCTGCCGGGCAGGAGGCCCTCGATGTTGACGAGGTGCTGGGCAAGGCCCGCCGTCAGGACGCCCGCCGGGCGGTCGCCGTGGATGAAGACCTGCCGGTCGGTGCGCTCGCGGCAGCCCGTCGCCAGGACCAGGGCCCGGGCCTCGAGCTCGAAGACGCCGCGGTCGCGGTTCACGCAGGTAAGGACGAAGAAGCCGGGGTCGCCGTCGGCCGCGGCCGCGCGGCGGGCGGCGGCCGGCGCCTCGCGCCGGACGGAGTGTACGAAGGTCTCGAGGCTGACCGCGACGCGCCGGCCCTCCACGAGGTCGATGTAGCGGCGCGCGTACTCCGGGCCGGCGAGCTGCTCGCCGAAGCGCACGAGGCCGAAGCCGTCGTGGACGCACTGCTTGAGGATGCCGCCGAGCCGCTCCTCGCGCTCGACGACGAGGACGTCGGAGCCGGACTCCGAGGCCGCCAGGGCCGCGGCCAGGCCGGCGGGCCCGCCGCCCAGGACGACGACGTCGCGTCTTTCGCGGGGGATCACTGGCGGCCTCCTTCGGCGCCGGCCTTGGTTTGGCCGCAGGCGATGCGCGAACCCGGGCCCTTCTTGGTCACCTCGTCGAGGGGGATCCCGAGCTCGTCGGCGACGATCTCCATGACGCGCGGCGTGCAGAAGCCGCCGTGGCAGCGCCCCATCCCGGGCCGGGCGCGCCGCTTCACGGCGTCCAGGCTGGCCGCCGGCAGGGGCGAGCGCAGGGCGTCGCGGATCTCGCCCTCGGAGACCTCCTCGCAGCGGCAGACGATGCGGCCGTAGGCGGGGTTCTTCGCGATGAGGGCGGCACGCTCCGCGAAGGGCAGGCGCCTTAGCTCGGGCGCCGCGCGCCGCGCGGCGACAAAGGCCGCGTTGCGCGAAACCCGCTTCGTCGCGGCCAGCGCCTCCAGGGCGAGGCGGACGACGTCCTCGGCGACGGCCGGGGCGGAGGCCAAGCCCGGCGACTGGATGCCGGCCGCGTGGACGAGGTTCGGCACGCGCTCCGAGCGCTCCACGATGAAGTCCTCCTCGTAGGTGCAGGCGCGCACGCCCGCGAAGTAGGTGATGACCATGGAGGGGGAGAGCTTCTTGTTGAGGCGGAGGTGCTTCTCGAGCTCCCGGAGCTCCGCGGCGGTCGTGGCGTAGTTCTCGCGGCCGGGGGCCTCGGCGGCCGTGGGCCCGACGAGGACGTTGCCCTCCACCGTCTTCACGAGGCCGCCGCCCTTGGTCTTGCGGTTGACCGTGAGGAGGGAGGGCATCGCCATGATGTGGTTCAGGTGGCGGCCCGCGTTCGCGTCCAGGATCATCTCCACGCCGCGCCGCTGGTGCAGGCTGAAGAAGCGGTCGCCCGCCATGCCGGCCACCGCGTCCGACCAATTGCCGGCGGCGTTGACCACGACGGCCGCGCGGAAGTCGCCTCGGTTCGTGAGGACGCGCGTTATGCGCCCGCCCTCTTTTTCCAGGCCGAGCGCGCAGGTGCCGAGGGAGAACTCGACGCCGTTGGCGGCCGCGCTCTCCGCCAGGGCCACCGTCGCGCGGTAGGGGCTGACGATGCCGGCGCTCGGCAGGAAGAAGGCGCCGTGCTGCCCGTCCGTCACGTTCGGCTCCTCCGCCAGGAGCCGCTTCCGCGACCAGAACTCCCAGCCGTCCACGCCGTTCTCCTTGGCGCGGGCGGCCATGATCGGATAGGCCGCCTTGGCGGCGGAGCTTCCGAACACGACGAGGGAGCCGGGCCGCGAGAAGTCGATCCTGAGCTCCCCGGCGAGCGGCTCCCAGAGCCGGTTGCCGCGCACGTTGTACGCCGCCTTCCTCGTGCCCGGCCTGGCGGCGAAACCGTCGTGGATCATGCCGTCGTTGCGGCTCGAGGTGTGGGCCGCCACGTCCTCCTCCTTCTCGAGGAGGACGGCGGAGACCTTCCACTTGGCGAGTTCGCGCGCGATCGCGCAGCCCACGACGCCGCCGCCGATGATGGCCACGTCGAAGCTCCGGCCCTCCAGCGGGCGGTCGCCGGCCGGGAAGGAGGGCGCCAGGCGCTCCTCCTCGATCCCCTCGACCTCGAGGTCGTTGACGACGCCCTTGTAGCCGAAGCCCGCGGCGAACCAGCCGAGCTCGACCTTGAGGCGCCAGTCGGGAACCCGGCCCTCGAGGACCACGGAGGAAAACTCCTCGCGCACCTCCACGTCCAGGGCCCCGAAATTCCCCGCGTCGCCCCCGGTTCGCTTGGCGATCCCGGCGCGCAATTTTGAAAGGCTCAAGCTTCGCTCCCTTCCCGCCCGCCTGCCCCGACCGCCCCGTCGCCGGAGCCCGCGGGTCCGCGGACCAATATCCTGCGCAGGTTGCGCTCGCCGAATTCCAGGATCTCCCGCATCGTCGCCGCCGCCCGGTGCTCCTCGCCCGCCGCGACGGCGGCCAGGAGCTCCCCGTGCAGGCGAAAGACCTCGGGCACGACCACGGGATCGGAATAGAAACGATCGAGGATCCGCTCGTAGACGCGGCGGAAGGAGTTCATGAGGAGGGGATAGATGTCGTTGCCCGAGGCCAGGGCCACGGCGTGGTGGAACTCGAAATCGAGTTCCGTCACCGCGTGCCCGGCCGGCGACTCGAGGAGGCGCTCCCGCGCCACGACCCGCTCCAGCGCCGCGAGCTGCTCCGGCCCCCGCCGCGCGGCCGCCAGGCGCGCCGTCTCCGTCTCGAAAAAGACGCGCATCTCGAGGAGGCTGTCGAAGAGCCGCGGCGAAAGATCGCCGCCGCCGTAGCTCATCAGCGAAAGAAGCATCTCGAAGGAGCCCTCGCGCCGCCAGTCGGCGACGACGACCCCGTGGCGGCTCTCGATGCGCACGAGGCCGCGCGCGGCCAGCTCCTCGAGGGCGGCGTGCACCAGGGGCCGCGAGGCGCCGAGGCTCTCCGCGAGTTCCCGTTCGGGGGGCAGGCGGTCGCCGGGGCCGAAATGACCGGAGAGGATGAGCTCCTCGATGTGGGTGATGAGCTCTTCCCGGCGGCCGCGGGCGCCGCGCATTGAAGCGTGAATCTCTTCCATGTGGTAATACCAGCTTTGTCTGTGGTATTACCACCATAGAGGCACTTCCACAAACCGTCAAGCAAATAAATTCCTTTTTTGAAGCAGGTCGATTCGCCGCGGGCGTATACCCCTCGCGCGGCGCCGCCCGGCGGGAGCCCGGGCGCGGGGCGGCGGGCGCGAGGAGGAAGAAATGAACTCTCTCAATTCGATCCTGATCGAGGGGAACCTCACGAGGGACCCGGAAAACAAGACCCTGCCCTCGGGCAGCCAGGTCTGCAACTTCTCCGTCGCCTCGAACCGCTTCTACAAGCAGAACGACGAGCTGGAGAAGGAAGTGTCCTATTTCGACGTGGAGGCCTGGGCCCGCGTCGCCCAGTCCTGCGCGGAGACCCTCAAGAAGGGCCGGGGCGTGCGGGTCGTAGGCCGGCTCAAGCAGGAACGCTGGAACGATCCCGAGGGAAAGCCGCGCTCCAAGGTGAAGATCGTCGCGGAACACGTCGAGTTCAAGCCGGTCTTCAAGAAGGAGGACGCGCCGCCGGAGGAGGAAGAGGAGGAGCGGAAGGCCGAAGAGGTCTTCTAGCCCGGATCCCGCCGGCGGCC
>JAEUJG010000368.1 GCA_016794765.1 Spirochaetaceae bacterium
ACCGCGGCTCCCCTCGCCGCCCAGCAGAAGGTCCAGATCGTGCCCTCGCCCCTCACGCAGGAGCTCCAGAAGCTCTTCCCCGAGCTCGCCTCCGGCTACATCGACCTTTCCGGCAACGGCAAGCCCGACCAGACCGCGGACTTGAACGAACTCGTGGCCGAATCCCGCGTGCGCGACGGACAGTTCCAGGCCCAGGAGCTCCTCGACTTCATCGTCGGGAACTGGCGCTTCATCCCCCTCGACAAGCTCAAGGCCGTCCAGTCCTCCGTCAAGGCGACGCCCGGCGCCCTCAACGAGCTCATCGCCATCGATTTCGCGGCCTCGCTGGAGGAGGCGATCCGCCAGAAGGAAGCGATGGGCGACGGCCTCTACCTGACGCCCTCCGCCTACAAGGACGCGATGGGCAGGATGGGCGCCATCGTCTCCACGATGAGCGCAGCCTACAAGAAGGAGGGGGCCAAGGGCGAGAGCGAATTCGTGGCGGGCCGCGACGCCCTCTTCGGTATGATCGAGAAGGGCTACCCCCTGCCCCAGGACCTGCCGGAGGACGACCGCGCCACCCTCGCGACCGCGATGGTAAACGCCGCGATGAAGGAAGGGACCGCCAACCCGGCGAGAACCCGCGCGGCCATCCGCGTCCTCGGCCAGCTCAAGGCGGTCGAGGCGGCGCCCTACCTCGTCCAGCTGGCCGGCGGCAAGGAGTTCCCCGCGGAGGCGATGCGCGCCCTCGGGGAGATCGGCTACAAGCCCGCGATGCCGGTCGTCGCGAAGCAGCTCAAGTCCTCCACCGACCTCGCCGTCCGGAAGGCCGCCCTCCAGGCCAGCGGCGCGATAGGCGGAGCCGAGGGCCTCGACGCCGTCCTCGACCTCGTCAAGGCGCCCGCCCGCGACGCCCTGCCTCCCGCCCTCCTCGAGTCGGCGACGCTCGCGCTCGCCGGCATCGCCCAGAAGGGCAATCCCGAGCCGCGCATCCAGACCGCGCTCCGCGAGCTCGCGGCGACCGACAAGCCGGCGGTGCGAAGGATCGCCGCGACGGTCCTCGGCTCCTTCATCACCCCACAGTCGACGGAGAGCCTCCTCGCCCTCCTCGCTTCCGACAAGGACGTGGCCGTCCGCAAGGCCGCCCTGGTGTCGCTCAACCGGCAGAAGGGCGACACGGTCCTGCCGGCCCTCATGAAGACCCTCAAGGAAAACGATCTCGATCCCGAGCTGAAGCGGGCCGCGCTGCAGGCGGTCGGCGACAATCCGGGCGGCTCGCAGGCGGTGACCCTGGTCGTCGACGCCCTGGCCGACAAGGACGCCGAGGTCCGCGCCTCCGCCTCCGCCGCCCTCCGGAAACTCTACCTCGTCCCGGCGAACCAGCAGATCGTGTCCGGCAGCCTCACGAGGAGCCTCCTCGCGAGCCAGGACGAGAATTTCCTCGCGGAGGCGACGGCCCTCCTCGCGAGCCTGGCCGATCCGAGCTCCCTGCCGACCCTGCTCGCCCTCCTCCAGAAGCCCCAGCCTGAGGTCAAGCGCAGCGCCGCCTGGGCGCTGTACCGCATCAAGAGCTCCTCGAACACGAAGGTCGTCGACGAGCTCCAGAAGCTCGTGACGAACGAGAGCGAGAGCGTCTCCACGCGGGCCAACGCGGTGCGCGCCCTCGGCGCCATCGGCTTCGACAGCCCGCAGCACAACGTCTGGCAGACCCTCGTGACCGCCGCGCAGATGCGGGGGGAGAAATACTCCATGCTCAGGCTCTTCGCGGTGCGCGCCCTGGGCCAGCTGGCGGGCGGCAAGCCCCAGGCGGTGGCGGCCCTGTCGCGCATCGCGTCCCGCGAGAGCGACCTCGAGCTCCGGAAGGAAGCGGTCGGCGCGCTCAAGAGCCTCGCTCCCTCGAGTCCCGAGGCGGCCGAGGCCCTGGCCGCGTCCTTCGCGCAGGCCGAGGACCTGGAGCTCAGGCTGATGGTCGTGGAGGCCCTGGCCGACATGGGCTCCGAGCGCTCGGCCGCCCTGGCCGGCGAGCTCCTGGCGCAAGCCCTCTCCCAGGCGCAGAAGCGCCGCCTCGTGTATGCCCTCTCGCAGGGGCCGAGCGAGGCGTCGGCGGCGGCGATCCTGGAGGCGGCCCGCGACGAGAAGCTCGGCGAGCTGGCGGGCGCCGTGCTGGAAGGCTATCCCGCCTCGCTCATGGCGCCCCTCGTGGCGAGGCGGCTCCGGACGGAGACGGACAAGAACGTGCTGGCCGTCCTCCAGGCGCTCGACGCCAAGTTCGCCGATTAGGAGCTTTCGCCGCGGGGGTAGCGCTTCCGCACCTCCGCGGCGAAGGAATCGCACATCGCGTCTTCCGAAGCCGAGTTGTCCGCCAGGACCTCGAGCCCGTCGATGACGCGGATCGTCGCGCCGAGGGTCGCGGGGAAGTCGGTCGGATAGATCCTTGACCGCGAGGCGGCCATCGCGGCTTCCGCCTCTGCCCAAGCCTCCTCCGCCGAACGGTTGCAGTCCTCCGCGAGATGGCGGGCCGAGAAGCCCTCGCCGGTCAGGGCGCGGAGGGTCTGGTCGTGGGTCAGCGAGTTGCCCGGCGCCCAGTACTTTTCCGCGAGAAGGGGGCCGACCGCCGGATTGTCCGCGATGAAGCCGAACTCGCGGAGGAACCAGGCGCGGGTCTGGTAGACCGCCATGTCGGCCAGCAGGTAGCCGTGGAAGCTCGCCGCGCTCTCTTGGTTGAGGAGATGCGGGATGGCGAGGAGGGGACGGTGGCTTTCGAGGCCGAGGACGCGCCGCTCCGTCTCCCGGGCCAGCTCGAGGACCCGCGGGGCGGTCAGCTCGGCGTCGGACAGGGCATAGAGGGCGCGTTCGAAGTAGGGCACGACCAGGATGAGGCGCTCCTCGAAGGCGCGGTTCGGCTGGCTCCGCTCGATCCGCTTGCGGATGAGCTCCGGGGGCATGGGATTGCCGGCCTCGTCGCGGGCGTGGCGCAGGAGCCAGTCCGCGTCCTCGAGGAGGCTGTCGCAGAACATCGACTGGGTCTCCGCGTAGGCCATCGAAGTCGGCGCGAACTCCTGGGAGAAACAGGGCGCGTTGCGCGAAATATTGGAGAAGTGCGCGGCGTGCCCTCCTTCGTGGAAAAGGGTGTTGAGGGCGCGGAAGCCCGAGCCGACCTGGTCGGGCTTGCCTTCCGAGGTGAAGTTGACGACGGCGGGCACCCACTCGCCGCGATCGAGGTAAGCGGGCACGGGGCCGTGGCAGAAGCCGTTCTGGTACTTGCCCTTGCGCGCCAGGAGGTCGAGCTGGAGGGTCGCGTCCCGGTACCGGATGCCGAGGCGGCGGAAGCTCGTCACCCAGCGCTCCAGGGCCGTCGCGAAGGGGAAATAGGGATCCATCTCGCGGAGGACGTCGCCCGACATGTGGAAGCGGATGTTCCAGGGCTTGAGGGCGTCGGGGCCCTTGGCGGCGGCCAGGTCCCGGAGGCAGCGGGCGTTGGCGGCGGCGGTCGCGGCCTCGAAATCGTCCAGGACGGCGAAGAGCTCCTCCGGGCTCATCGCCTCGGACTTGCGGACCTTGTAGTCGAAATAGTCGCGCCGGCCCTGGCTCCGCGCGAAGGCGTTGCGCGCGCGCACGACCTCGAGGAAGCCGTTGGCGAGCACCCACTCCTCGAGGCCGCGCAGCGCGTCGTGGCTGGACTTGCGGGCCGCCTCGTCGGGATTCGTCGCCTCGTTGGTGAGGAGCATCCCGAGGGTCGCCTCCTCCTCCTGGCCGCGGTCGTTCCGGTGCCTGAGGACGAGTTCCTGCCGCTTGCCGAATAGCTCCGCCTCCAGGGAGACGATGCGGTCCATGAGGCGCGCGCCCTCGTCCCCTTCGACCGTGTTCGCCTCGAAGAGGGCGCGCCAGCCCTCGAGCCCGGCGAGGAGCTCGGCCCGCTCGGCCTCGTCGGCCGGGGAGATCGGCGGCGACGGGGCCTTGAGGGCGGCGATACGGTCGCGCACCGCGGAAAGCCTGCCGGAGTCGGCGACGAAGGCCTTCCACTCCTTCTCGGCGCGGGCGAAGCCGTCGTGGTCCCCGCTCGTGGCCATGTAGGTGGCCCAGAAGAGGTCTTCCTTGCGGCGGTGGACCGCGAGGTATTCGTGGTTGAGGTCGTCAAAAAAAACGCGAATGGTGGAAAGGTTCATGCAAAGTTGATACACCCTTCCGGCGTTTTTGTCAAAACGGGGTTTATCGGACTTTCGCGGCGGCCATGGCGCGGCCCCAGGCCGCCAGTACCCTGTCGATGGAGGCGTCGATCTTCGGGTTGACCTTCCGCCTGGACGGATCGGCGAGGAACCATTCCACGGATTCGCGCAGGCCCTCGGCGAAGGAGACCGTCGCGCGGAAGTCCGGCACGAGCCGCTCGAGCTTGGAGCAGTCGAAAATCGCGGAATAGGTCTTGTCGCCGAGGAAGTGTTCGCCCATGTCGGGATCGACCATCGCGATGAAGGCGGAAGGCACGTGGACGATCCGCGCCTTGACGCCGAGGGCGGCGGCGATGGTTTCGTGGATCGCGTCCCAGGTGAGCGCCTCGCGCCCGGTGATCTGTACGGTTTCGCCCAACGCGGCGGGATTGCCGAGGAGTCCGACCAGCCCGGCGGCGAAATCGCGGGTGTGCGTAAGGGTCCACAGCGACTGGCCGTCGCCGTGGACGACGATTTCCTTGCCGGCGAGCATTCGCTCCGCGACGGTGAAGTCCGAGGAGGTCCAGGCGTTGGGAATCCAGCCCTTGCCGTAGGTGTGCGAGGGCCGCACGATCGTCACGGGAAAGCCCGACTCGTCCGCCTCTTCCCGGAGGAGGCTTTCGCAGGCGATCTTGTCCCGGGAATAGGACCAGAAGGGGTTGGCGAGGGGCGTGGCCTCCGTGATGACGTGGTGGACCGGCGGCTTCCGGTAGGCCGAGGCGCTCGAGATGAAGACGTACTGGGCCGTCCGGCCGCGGAAGAGCTCGAGGTCCAGGGCCACCTGCTCCGGCGTGTAGGCGATGAAGTCGACGACGGCGTCGAAGGAAAGCCCCTTGAGGGCGCCTTTGGCCGCCTCGGGATCGCGGATGTCCGCCTGGATCGAGCGCACCCCTTCGAGGGCGCGGTCGGTCCGCGTGCCGCGGTTGAGGTGATGGAGTTCGTGGCCCTTGGCGAGGGCGCGAAGCGACGCGTCGTAGGAAAGGTTTCCGGTGCCGCCGATGAACAGTATCCGCATGGTCCCTCCAGACTGCCTCGAAGATTGTCGCGCACGCTGATTGTAACCGCCCCATCGCGCGGCGGTAAGGGCTTGGACGTTTGGGCGGCCGCGGCCGCAGGAGGCCGCTATGCCGGGCGATCCCCGGCGCGCAGCTGTCCGCAGGCGGCCATGATCGAAGCGCCCTTTCTGGTCCGGCGACGGACATGGCAGCCTCCGGCCTCGAGCCATCCGGTGAAGCGTTCGATCTCCTCTTCCGTGGGCGCGCGCGAGAGAGGCGTGGATCCGGGGTTGTAGGGGATGAGGTTGACGAGGACGCGGCCGACGCGGGCCGCGAAGGCGGCCACTCCCCTCGCCTCCTCGATCCCGTCGTTGAGGCCGGGGAGGAGGCAGTAGTTCGCCGCAAGGACGAAATTGCGCCGCTGGGAGTAGGCGGCGAGCTCGTCGGCGAGGTCGTCGAGGCCCCTGGCGCGGTTCACCGGCATGAGGGCGCTTCTCGTGGCGTCGAGGCCGCCGTTCAGGCTGATGGACAGGTTGAGGCGCTTCAAGCCGAGGTCGCGGAGCCGGGCGACGCCGCCCGGGGGACAGGAACTGCAGACGGTGATGCGTTCGGCGCCGTAGGAGAGCCCGCGCCGGTCCATGAGGACGCGGATCGCCCGAGCGACCTCGTCGAGGTTGTCGAGTGGTTCGCCCATGCCCATGAAGACGATGTTGTTGCAGTCCCAGCCGAGGAGGATCCGCGTGGTGAGGACCTGGGCGACGATTTCAGCCGCGCGAAGGTCGCGCGTGAGGCCGCCCGCCCCCGTCTCGCAAAAGGCGCAAGCCATGCGGCAGCCGACCTGGGAGGACAGGCAGAGGGTGGAACGCGCCGCGCCTCCCGGAGCCGGCGGCATGGGTATCCGCACGCACTCGACGCCGAGGCCGTCCGCCGTGCCGAGGAGGGCCTTGGAGGTGGAGCCGAACTCGCCCTCCTCCTCGACGACGCGGCGGACCGCGAGGAGGCCGACGCCGAAGCGCTCCTTCCAGGCGGCCTCGGTCGCCGCCGAGAGGCCGAGGCCCTCGGTCTCGATCCGCCCCGTGGCGAAGGCCCGCGAGTAGATCGTGCCGGCGAGGCCGGAGCCCTTGGGGAGACGAAGGGCCGCCGCGTCCGCCAGCTCCGCGGAGCCGAGGCCCAGGATGTCCAGGGGGCTCTGGCCCTGGCTCGGAGCCCGGCTCGGGGCCGGGCCTGGGGCCTGGCTTGAGCCTGAGTCGGCTTCGCGGCCGGGGAGGACGGGCTTCGAGGCGGTCGTATCGTTCATCGCCAAGGAGTGTAGCGGGGGCGCGCCCGGACCATCAAGCGGCGGAGGCCGGGGGGCGGGCGCTCCCCCTTACGAAGAAGAGACGGTAGCAGAGGGTCGAGGTCGCGTAGAGCGCGGCCGTCAGGGCGAAGGAGGTGGCGAAGCCGCTTCGGTAAATGAGGTCGCCCGAGATTTTCGCGGCGATCGTCCAGGACCCCGTCCAGGAGAGCATCTTGAGGGCGTTCATGAGGCTCTGTCGCTCGGGCGGCACGAGCTCGAGGGAAAAATTCTCCTGGATCGGCGTGGACATGTTCATGAGCACTTGCCGCGCCAGGTAGGCGAGCAGGGCCAAGGGAAAGGCGCGGACCCAACCGAGAACGAGGATGAGGGGGACGGAAAGCGCCTGCGTCCAGAAGACGCTCCGCGGCTTGCCCAGCCGGCGCGCGACCGCGGGGCCGGCGGCCATGCCGAGGAAGGTCGCAACCTGGCCCGCCGCGACGGCGGCGCCGATGGCGCTGTCTCCCAGGCCGAAGCTGTTCTTGAAGTAGAGGTTCAGGTAGGGGATGGTGAGGCCGGCGCCGAGACCGACGAGGAAGCCGGGGAGGATCAGCTTGATCCAGAGGAGAACGTCGATGCCCTCCATCCCGCGGAGCCTGCTCTCCTTGCCGGGGAAGCTCGGTTGGGCCGCTTCGGCCGCGGGGGAATCCTTGAGTCGGGAAAAGGGAACATAGGCCGCGAGGACGAAGAGCGCGCCGACAAGGAGGGCCACGCGATAGGCGGCGATCTCTCCGACGCCGAGTGCGGCGAGGCCGTCCTTGAGGACACCTCCGAGGAGGGAGCCGATGAGGCCCGTGCCCATCGAGAGGGCTCCGTTCAGGCTGAAGAGGTGGACCCGCTCACGCTCGCCCGAATTGCGCATGAAGAAGGGCCCGGAGCTGACCTGGAAAATCGTCGAAAAGGCCCCGGCCAGGAAGACGGAGGCCACGATGCCGGCGCCCGAGGCCAGGAGGGATTGCGCGATGTAGGCCGCCGCGCAGAACGCCGCGGTCGCCGGCAGGAGGCGGCGCGGGTTGAGTCGGGCTGCGATAAAGGAGGCGGGAAGCGCGACGACGGCCGAACCGAGGGCCCGCGTCGCGAGGACGCCGCCTATGGCCGCCTCGGTGTAGTCCATCCGCTTGAGGTAGAGGCTGAAGAGGAGGCTTATCTGGTTGGCGCCGACGCCCAGCAGGAAGGAACCCGCGAGATAGAGGCGGGCGTTGGAGCTGAAGCTGTGGAAGGCTTCCCGGTATTCACGATAGAGGCGCCTGAAGGGATTCACGGAAAGCAGAGTACCGGCGAAGGGCGGCGAGCGTCAACGGAAGGCCGCCGCCCCCGGCCCGCCCGACTTCCTTCAGCTCCACCTGTCGAGGAAGGCCTTGAGGGTCCTGCGGTAGCCCTCGGGATCGGCCGTCCAGGCGAGTCCGTGGCCCGCGTTCGGCACGATGAAGACCACCTTTACGGTTGGGCAGGCCTCGGCGAGGCGATAGACCATTTCGGTCGGCACGAAGGTATCGGCGCCGCCGTGGATGAAAAGGATGGGCACCTTGGCCTTCTTGACCTGCTCGAGGGCCGAGGCCTCTTCAAAGCCGTAGCCGGCGCGCCTTTGGGTGAGGCGGCTCGTCGCCGGGAGGAAGGGCTTGTCGCCTAGGCGGTACATCCGCTTGAGCTGGTAGGCGAGCTCCTCGTAGGCCGAGGTGTAGGCGCAATCGGAGACGATCGCGCGGACCTGGGGCGGCAGTGCCTCGCCGCCCGTCATGAGGACCGTGGCTCCTCCCATCGAGATGCCGTGGAGGATGATCTCGCAGTCCGGTCCCTCGCGCGCCACGACCCAATCGATCCACCGGAGGTAGTCGAGGCGCTCGTGCCATCCGAAGCCGATGTAGTCTCCCTCCGAGGCGCCGTGGCCGCGCGCGTCGGGCATGAGCACGGAGAAGCCGAGCTCGTCGCGGTAATACCGGCCGAAGCCGCCCATGGCGGCCCCTTCGGAGGAATAGCCGTGGGCGAGGATCGCGATCCGGCGTCGCGGGCC
>JAEUJG010000389.1 GCA_016794765.1 Spirochaetaceae bacterium
GAAGATTTCCTCCGCGACGGCCCAGTCGCGGTTCTTGGCCTTGACGATGCCGGCCTCGGAAAGCTCGGCCAGGATGCCGGGCTTGGCCGTCTTCACGAAATTCCGGTAGTACTCGGCGTGCTGGTGGTCCGGCGCCCAGGCGAGGAGGCGGAGCATGCCGGCGACGATCGCCTCCCAGGAAAGCTCCCGGGGGTCGAAGCGCTCGGGATCGCCGCCCGTCTCCACGGGTATGGGAATGGAAGGATCGGTGCGGAAGGAGCCGATTTCCCGCGCGATGGTCGGCGGCAGCTCGATGAAGACGAGGCGGCCGAGAGCGGCTTCGCCGGCCTCTTCGGACCTAGCGGGACTGGCCATGGGATGTTCCTCCTGATCCGTTCTTTCCGCCGCCTTCGGGCGCGGGCGCCGCCGCGACGGGCGCGACCGCGGTTTTTTCGGCCGCCGCGGCCGCGTCGGGATCTTCGACGCGCGAGGGGCGGGTCTGGCTCAAGTAATCGTTGATGTGCATCTTCAGGGTCATGGGCAGGCTTTGGTCGTCGAAGCGGACGGCGACGGCGGCCAGATCCTTGCGGCCCTCGACGTCCTCGTAGCGGACGATGGAGCCCTTGATCTCGAGTATTTCGCGGGGCTCGTCCATCTCGAGGCGCAGCGTGCATTCCTTGCCGACGAGGAACTTGGCCAGGCCGACGATGATGAGCTTGGCCCCGCCGAAGGAGAGGTCGCGGAGGATGCACTTCCGCGGCACGCCCTGGACGAAGAGGAGGGTGTCCTTGGACATGAGGCAGAGTCGGCGCATCGAGTCCGGATTGAGGAGGATGCGCTCCTCGCGCCGGCGGGTCGAGTTCATGTTCGCCTCGAGGAGCTTGCCCATGATCTCGATGAGGTCGTCCGGCGGCCTTTGGGTGTATTCGATCGTCATGAACTGGAGGTCGCCGTTCGACTGGGCGTAGGGCGCGAAGCCGGTCGCCCGGCCGGTGATGAAAAAGCTGACCGGATCGGTCTTGCCCTCCACGCGGAAGCTGAAGCGCACCGAAACGAGGTTGTTGGCGCGCTTGATCTTTTCGAGAAGGGCCGTCTTGGCGCTGGCGATGAGCTTGGCTCCGGCGAAGGAGGTCGAATAGATGACGCAGGGCCATTGCTCGCCCACGCATTTCAGGAAGACGTGCCGGGGATCGAGGCCCGTGGCCCCGATTATTTCCTTGGTGAGGGTGACGTCGATGGTCTTGTAGAGTTCATACCATTTTGTGATCTGCTGGCTGGTGGTGATGGGCATAGCGTTCCCTCAATGATAGGGGAAAGTGGAGATTTGGTCAACGTCGAGGCCGCGATTCCAAGGAGCGGCGGAGCATCGGACGGGCGCTTATTCTTTCCAGGGGAAGATCATGCCCTTCAGGGTTCGCTTGCCGACCAATTCGCGGTCCTCGGCGAGGAGCTCGTCCCAGGGAACCCTCTTCCGATCGGCGCCGGGATTCGCCTCGAGCCAGTCGTACTTGTAAAGGCGGAGGCGCAGCGCGTCGTCGAGGGCCAGGGCGATGCCCGCCGGCCCCGGAACCAGGAAAGCGAGAAAAAAGGAGAGAGCGAGGCCAACGAGGTTGTAGCCGAGAAGGAAGACGGAAAAAAGGCCGTTGTCGAAGAAGAGCACGAGGCTCTTCTTGAGGTTCTTGACGAAGCCGCCGCCGAGCCGGGCGCGGAGGGGCAGGTACCACTGGAGGGCCAGGAGGAGGACGAGGCCGATCCAGAGGAGGAGGCCGGCGGCGATGGCGCCGACGAAGCCGCCGCGGGCGAGATAGAAAGGCAGGCCGACGCGCAGGGAAAGGAGAACGGCGGCGGCGATCCCGCCGAGCTGGAGACCGGGCAGGAACCCCGACTTGAGGGCCGCGAAGAGGTCCTTCCAGCCGAACTGGCCGAAATCGGCCACCGCCTTCATCGCGTGGACGCCGGCGGAGAACCAGACCGAGCCGGCGAGCAGCGCGAGGCCGACCGCGAGGAGGACGAAAACGCCGCCGGCGGGGCCGAGCAGGGGCGGCACGAGGATGCCGAAGGCGATGATGGCCACGAATCCGGCGTTGAGGAGGACGATCGAAAAAAGATGGTCCCAGCCGTCGAAGAACGCCTTCTTGATGAAGAATCCCAGCATGGCTTGGGTATACCCCATCCTTGACAAATAGGCAACCATACACCTATGTTTGCGCTGGAGCCGATCCGCGGATCCCGCGAGACAGCGGGTCCGGGGGCGACTATCACTCCCCTCATCAGAGGTACAGAAGTGGACGACCAGTACCGTTTTCCGTTGACGAACTTCATGCCCAAGGAGAAGTTCGAGCGGATCAAGGACTTCTCGAAGAACCTCGAGACGCCCTGCCTCATCCTCGACCTCGACGTCATCAAGTCGAACTACGAGGCCCTCCGGCAGAACCTCCCCTTCGCGAAGATCTTCTACGCGGTAAAAGCCAATCCGAACGACGAAGTGGTCGCCCTGCTCCGCGACCTCGGCTCCAACTTCGACGTCGCGACGCGCTACGAGCTCGACCAGCTCCTCAGGCTCGGCGTCTCGCCGGACCGGATGAGCTTCGGCAACACGATCAAGAAAGAGAAGGACATCGCCTACTTCTACGAGAAGGGCGTGCGGCTCTATGTCACCGACTCGATCTCCGACCTCGACAAGATCTCCCGCGCCGCGCCCGGCTGCAAGGTCTTCTTCCGCCTCCTGACCGAGGGTTTGGGCGCGGACTGGCCCCTCTCCAAGAAGTTCGGCTGCCACCCCGACCTCGCACGCCAGCTGATCAAGACGGCGGTGCGCTTCGGCCTGGAACCCTACGGCATCTCCTTCCACCCGGGTTCCCAGCAACGCGACATCGGCCAGTGGTCCACCTCCCTCACCCAGGTCGGCCAACTCTGGCGCTGGGCCAAGGAAGAGGCCCACGTCGAGCTCAAGATGATCAACATGGGCGGCGGCTTCCCCGCCAACTATGTCGAGCCGACGGACAACCTCCAGATGTACGCCGAGGACATCCGCCGCTTCCTCGACAACACCTTCAAGAGCGACTGGCCGCCGGAGATCATCATCGAGCCGGGACGGTCCATGGCCGGCGACGCGGGCGTCATCGTCGCGGAGATCGTCAACATCGCCAAGAAGTCGGTGCACGACCGTTACCCTTGGGTCTTCCTCGACATCGGCAAGTTCGGCGGCCTCATCGAGACCCTCGACGAGGCGATCAAGTACCCGATCTACTTCGAGGGCGAGGGCAAGGCCCAGGAGATCATCATCGCTGGCCCGACCTGCGACTCCATGGACATCCTCTACGAGAAGTGGACCTACACGATGCCCGACAAGGCCAAGATCGGCGACCGCGTCTACATCCTGACGACGGGCGCCTATACGCAGAGCTACTCCTCGATCTACTTCAACGGCTTCCCGCCGCTCTCCGCCCATATCCTGAAATAAGCGAGGCGCAGCGCGCGCCTTGACGAAAACGACGAGGGCCGCCCGGGAGGGCGGCCCTTTTCATCGGCTCGAGGCCCGCAGGCCAGGCGGGGCGGCTCCGAGCGACGCGGGCGCCGCCGGGACGCTTCGTCCGAAAGCCGCGGGCGCCCTACTTGCCGCCGGCGCCCGACCAGGAAAAGAGCAGGTCGCGAAAGCCCATCTCGCGGAGGCGCGCCGCCAGGGCCTCGACCTCCGGAGCGGGCACGGCGGGGAAAACAATGCGGCGATAGTCGCCCGCGGCCTCGAGCCGGGCGTCGAGACCGGCCATCCGCAGCCGCTCGAGCGTGGCCTTGGCGTTCTTCTCGTCGCGGTAGGAGGCCACTTGGACGCGGCAGGAACCGGTGGCCGTCACGGCCGACCCGGCGCCGGGAAGGGCCTTCGCGCCGGAGGCGGCCTGCTTCGCGGGCGGGGGGCTGCCGAAGGCCGCGGCTTCCTCCGGCGGGAGGATCGCGCAGGAGACGCGCGCCGTGCCGGTCGCCAACATGCCGATGAGGCCCGCCGCGCCTTCGGACAGGTCGAGGACGCGCCCGGCGACGAAGGGGCCGCGATCGTTGACGCGCACGACGACGCTTGCCCCCGTCTCCAGGCTCGTCACGCGGAGGAGGGTGCCGAAAGGCAGGCTTCGATGCGCCGCCGTCATGCCGTTCTTGTCGTAGATCTCCCCGTTGGACGTCGTCCGGCCGTGGAATTGCGCGCCGTACCAACTTGCGACTCCCTGGAAGCTCTCCGCCGACCGGGAGCCGGGCGGAGCCGGGGCCGGGGCCGCGGCCGAGACCGCGGCGGGCGCGGCGGGAAGCGCCGGAGCCGCGGCGAGCGCCACGGGGCACAGGCTCGCGGCGAGAAAGAGGAAGAGGGCGGTTCGTAGGGACATCGTTGGCTCCAGGGGACCCCGGCCGCCAAGGCGGCGCCGCGGCGGCGCCGCCCCAAACCGGGGCCCTACCCTACTATCGGCCGTCCGGACGCCCGACTGGAGGCGCGTCCAGGAGAAGGTCCCTGGACGCGCCGTCCGGAGCCGGAGGAGCCTAGACCCCGGAGAGCGCCGCGGCCTCGGCGGCGATCGCGGCGTAGAGCTCGTCGACGACCTCGGCCTCGACGCTCGAGAAGGCCACGCGGAGGTAGCGGTCCTGCATGGAGATCGTGCCGATGCCCTTGTCGAGGAGGCGGAGGCGGAGGGCTTCGGCGGAAATGCCGACGCACTCGAAGCTCATGAAATAGCCGGAATTGAAGGGCAGGGCGACGAGGGAGGCAGGCAGCCTGGTCCGCCCGAGGAAGGAGGTGACGCGCTTGTAGCGCGCCTCGAGAAGGCCGCGGTAGCGGGCCTTCTGCTC
>JAEUJG010000500.1 GCA_016794765.1 Spirochaetaceae bacterium
TGGCCTTCGACACCTCCCTCGACTACAGCGCCAAAACCGGCGTCCTGTCGCGGAACACGGCCTACAATCCCCTCACCATCGAGGGCAAGAAGACCGCCTCCTTCGAGATACTCCGCGACCTCCGGAAGGCGAGCGGGAACCCGAAGGCCGCGCCCGACCACGTTTTCGTGCCGACCGGCGACGGGGTCATCATCGCCGGCGTCATCCGCGGCTTCGAGGACCTCGTGAAGATGGGCGAACTCGACCGCGTGCCGACGGTCTGGGCGGCGCAGGCCGAGGGCTCGAGCGCTATCGCGCGGGCCCTCGAGTCGGGGAACTGGGACTTCCGCCCCTCGGACACCCTGGCCGATTCCATCTCCGTCGACGCGCCTCGGAACGGCCTTTACGCGCTCGCGAAGCTGAAGGCCCACGGCGGGCGCGGGATCATCGTCTCCGACGGGGAGATCCTCGCGGCGCAGCGCCTCGGCTCCTCCCGCGCGGGGCTCTTCGCCGAGCCCTCCTCCGCCTGCGCCCTCGCGGGTTTCCTCAAGGCGTGCGGGAAGATCGGAAAGGACGAAACCGCCGTCGTCATGCTGACCGGATCCGGCCTCAAGGACGTGCGGAACGCCGCGCGCGCCGTGGGGGCGGCCTACTGACCAACCGAAGGCCGGCTTCCGCGCGTCGCGCGGGGCCGGCCGGAATCCCGAAACACCGCGCGCGACGCGCGACCCAGGAGCGAGCCATGATCGATCTCAAGATAAACGAAGCCCAGCGGAAACGGAACATCGAGCGCTGCAAGGAGAAGGGGATCATCCTCCCGACCTACGCGCAGATGCGCGATCCAGCGAAAATCCCCGAGTCCGTCAAGAAGGAACTGTCCGGCATCGGCCTCTGGGACACGCACAGCCGCAACCTCTTCCGCGTCAACTGGCACAACGAGGCCAAGGAGAAGGGCGGCGGCTTCGGCGGCGTCAACTACATCGAGCTGCCGCGCTCCGTCACCGGCACGAAGGCGCGCATCGTCGGCCTCTCCGGCAAGTGGTTCCCGACCGGCGCCCACAAGGTCGGCGCGGCGCTCTCCTGCCTCCTCCCCGAACTCGTCACCGGCCGCTTCGACCCCACCACGAAGAAGGCCGTCTGGCCCTCCACCGGCAACTACTGCCGCGGCGGCGCCTACATCTCCCGCCTCCTCTCCTGCCCCTCCATCGCCATCCTCCCCGCCGGCATGTCCAAGGAGCGCTTCGCGTGGCTGAAGACGATGGCCGAGGAGGTCATCGCGACGCCGGGCTGCGAGTCCAACGTCAAGGAGATCTTCGACAAGTGCGTCGAGCTCGAGCGCACCAGGCCCGACGCGGTGATCTTCAACCAGTTCGACCAGCTCCCGAACCACCTCTGGCACTACGCCGTCACCGGCCCCGCGATGGAGGAGGTCTTCAACAAGATCAAGGGACCCAAGTCCCAGGTCGGCGGCGCGGTCCTCTCCTCGGGCTCCGCGGGCACGCTCGGCTCCGGCTCCTACCTCCGCGAGACCTTCCCCGGCGCGCGCGTCGCCGTCGCCGAGGCCCTCCAGTGCCCGACCATCCTCGAGAACGGCTTCGGCGACCACCGCATCGAGGGCATCGGCGACAAGCACATCCCCTGGATCCACAACCTCCGCGAGACCGACGCCGCCGTGGGCGTGGACGACGAGCTCCCGATGCGCCTCATCCGCCTCTTCAACGAGCCGGCCGGCCGCGCCGTCCTCGCGGAGAACGGCGTCCCGAAGGAGGTACTGGACCGCCTGGACTGGATCGGCATCTCCGGCGTGGGCAACATGCTCGGCGCCATCAAGTTCGCCAAGTACTACGAGCTCGGCGAGGACGACGTCGTCTTCACGATGTTCACCGACTCCATGGCGATGTACGGCAGCCGCATGACCGAGCTCGAGGAGGCCCGCGGCAAGTACGACCAGCGCCAGGCCGACCGCGACTACGACCGCCTCATGGGCGTCTCCGTCGACCACGTCCTGGAGCTCTCCCAGGTGGAC
>JAEUJG010000507.1 GCA_016794765.1 Spirochaetaceae bacterium
GGCCTACTGCGGGGGGCCGCGCTCCGCGGCCCGGCCCGGGCCCGATGCCGCGGGGGGAACCGGTTGCGCCCCGGGCCCGGGGTTTCCCGGGGGGGGCGCCGATCCCTGGGAGGAGGTCGAGGCCGCCCTCGTCCTCGGCACCCGCGACTATCTCCGGAAGTGCGGCTTTTCCAAGGCCTGCCTCGGCCTTTCGGGCGGGATCGATTCGGCCCTGGTCGCGGTCATCGCCGCGCGGGCCCTGGGCCCGGCGAACGTCGCCTGTCTCGCGATGCCGAGCCGCTTCTCGAGCCAGGGTTCCATCGACGACTCGGTCGAGCTCTGCCGCCGCGTCGGCCTCCGCCTGGAGACCCTGCCGATCGAAGGACCCTTCGAGGCCTATCTCTCCCTGTTGGAACCCCGCTTCGAGGGCCGGCCGATGGATCTCGCCGAGGAGAACCTCCAGGCGCGGATCCGCGGCGCCATCCTCATGGCCTGGTCCAACAAGTTCGGCTCCCTCCTCCTCACGACGGGCAACAAGAGCGAACTCGCCGCCGGCTACTGCACGCTCTACGGCGACATGTGCGGCGCCTTCAATCCGATCGGCGACCTCCTCAAGACGGAAGTCTACGCGCTCTGCCGCTCCATGAACGCGCGGGCCCGCGCCGCCGGCCTCCCGGAGCCCATCCCCGCGCCGATCATCGACAAGGCGCCGAGCGCCGAGCTCCGGCACAACCAGAAGGACCAGGATTCGCTGCCGCCCTACGAGGATCTGGACGCCGTGTTGGAGCTGTATATCGTGAAAAACCTTTCCGCCGCCGAGATCGTCGCGCGCGGCCACGATCCCGCCCTCGTCACGAGGGTGCTCGGCCTCGTCGCCCGCTCGGAGTACAAGCGGCGGCAGGCGGCTCCCGTCGTCAAGGTTTCGCCGCGGGCCTTCGGCACCGGCCGGCGCATCCCGATCGCCCGCGCCATCCACGAAACGCGCCTATAGGCGAGAAGATCGCTTGGTTTTCGGTTTTCTTTCATGCTATAATTAATAGCGGCTATGGGTAACGGCATGGCGCTTCGGCGCATACGGGGAGGCGTGGCCCTTCTCGCGCTCGCGGCCTCGGCGCTCGCCGGCTGCGATTCCTCCTCGAGTCTCTTCTCGGAGGCGGAGCGTCGTTCCATCTACACCGTGAACCTGTCCTCGTCCAAGACGAGGCTCGTTGACGGCGCCGCGGTCCAGCCGGGAACCTCGATCGAGGTCGAACTCCTCCTCCTCCGCGGAGCCCAAGACCCCGCCCTTTTCGCCATCGAACTGCGCGACGCCAAGGACGCCCTCCTCCTCGAGCGCCGCTATTCCTCCGCGGAGCCCTCGAGTCCCGCCGCTCCCCCCGCTTCCGCCGGCTCGGCGTCCGCCGTGGCCGCGTCGCAATCGGGGGCCGAACGCTCCGCCGTCCATGTCGACAAGCTTTCCGGCACGCTCGCGCCCTTCCTCCTGCCCGCGGATCTCGAACCCGGGGTCTACCGCATGGTCTCGATCCTTTACGACGGGGCGGGCAAGCTCCTCCAGCGAAGCTCGAGCCTCTGCTTCGTCGGGCAAGCCGGCCTGGCCGTCGAATCGGTTTCGCTGTATCCTCCGGCGCCCCGCCCGGGCCAGGCGGTCCTCCTCTCCGTGGCCGTGGCCGGCGAATCCCCGGCCGACGATCTCTGGGTGCGCTGGAGTTCCGAGGGCCGGACGGTGGCGGAGGGCCGCCTCTCCGAGGGGGCCTCGACGGCCGTGTGGCGCGCGCCACGCGTCGACGGCGCCTATGCCATCCGCGCCGAGGTCTTCCCGGCCGCGCCCCCCAAGGAGCTCTCCTTCGGCCTTTCCCCCTGGCGCCAGGACATCAAGGCCCTCGTCCGCGGCACCCTCGTCGCGGACGAATACGCGGATGCGACCGCCTTCCTTTCCCGTTTCGCCTTCGAAGGCAGCCTGGAGGATTCCGGCACGCGCTCCGTCTCCTCGCCGCCCGCGCCGATCGGCGCCCCGCGGCTCGACGTGTATTCCTCCGGTTTCGGCTATCGCTTCGATTCGGGCTCCGGCCTTCGGGCTCCGGGCGCCCTTCCTCCGGCCGGCCTCGGCGCCGGCGCCGGCTATACCCTGCTCTGGCGCCTCTATGTCGAGGCCGCCTCCTACGAGAAGGCCTCCGACCTCGCCCGCTTCGTCGACGCCGCCGGCGAGGTCCTGCTTCGCGTCGGCGTCGAAGGCCAAAGGCCCTTCGTCGAGCTTGCCGGCGGCGTCCGGAGCCAATCGTCGGTCCGCCTTCCCGTCGGCCGCGTCGATCTCGCCCTGACGTTGCGCCGGGACGGAGCCCGGGCGATCCCGCTCTGGATCCTCGACGGCGAGCCGGTCGCGTCGGAGTCCCTTCCCTTCCGCGCGCTGGAAGGCGCGACGGCTCTCGAGCTTGGCGGCCCCGGCGGCCTGGTCGGGCTTTACGACGAGTTCGCCATCCACGACGACGCCGCCAGGGGCCAGCCTAGGCTCTTCTTCGCCGCGGCGGAACGCCGCTACGGCGATTCGCTTTTCGTCGCGGAGGGTTTCGAGGCGGCCGCGCCGCCCGCGGCCGAGGCCGTCGCCGCCCCCGTCCCCGCCGGCGCGCGGCTGGAAGGCGCCGCTTCCTGGTCGCCCCGCGCCTTCACCCTCGCGCCCGGCGCGCGCCTCTCCTTCGATCGCGACCTCCCCGTGGAGCGGCCCCTCCTCGTCGAAGCGAACCGCGCGGCCGGCGATTCCGGCCTGTCCGTCGCCCTCGGCCCCGAGGGAGGGGAGCCCCTCCTCACGGTGCGCGATTCCGGAGAAGCCTTCAGCGCCGGCGGCCGGCTCGCGGGGAGGCTGCCCCTCGCGGAAGGCCGCGTCGCCTTCATCCTCAGGCCCGTTTCGAACGGCATGGAGCTCATGAGCGCGGCGGGCA
>JAEUJG010000617.1 GCA_016794765.1 Spirochaetaceae bacterium
CTCGATGATCGCGGCCCTCGCCGTCCTCCTCGGCGTCGCCGGCTTCTGGGTCCTCCTCCGGGCGCTTCCCGTCCGCTCGGGCATCCGCCGCCTCTTCGTCCTGGCGCCCCTCGCGCCCCTCGCCATCGCCGCCCTCAAGTCCTACTCCTACTCGCTCGCGCGGATCTTCGACTGGCGCGAGAACGGCCGCACCTTCTTCTCCTACCTCGTCCTCGGACTCCTCTTCGGCCTGCCCGCCGCCGCGGCCGTCGCCTTCCTCGTCCTCCTCGGCAGGGTCTACCCCCTCGTGCCCGCGATCGGTGCGCCGCTCGTCTTCGCCGCCGCCTTCTCCGCGGCCAGGTCCTTCGCGGCCCGCACCCTCGAGCGCCTCGGCTCCCGCCGCGAATACCGCGAGGAGCTCGAAAGCGCCCTGGTCCACATCGACCTCTCGCTGGGCCGCGACGCGGTCCTCGGGGAGCTTGAGGAGACGCTCGCGGGGCAGCTGGGCTTCACCGACTTCGCCGTCCTCGTGGAGGACGACCGCGGCCTCCTCCGCACCGTCCACGCCTCGACGGGCGGCCACGCCTCCCTGCCGCGCGGCGACGAGCTCCGCGAGCACATCGAGCGCACCGGCCTGGCCGTGATCATGCACTCCGAGGCCTTGGCCGCGCCGATCCACGAGGTCGTCCGCGCCCCCCTCCTCGCCCTCTTCGACTCCCTCAAGGCCGAGGCCCTCATTTTCGCCAAGGAGGGCCGGCGCATCATCGGCGCCTTCGCCCTCGGCGCCCGCAAGACCGGCGGCAACTACACGGACTACGACTACGACACCTTCCGCTCTATCTGCGGCAAGCTCTTCGTCTTCGCCTTCTACCTCAAGAACGTCGCGCGCGAATCCATCCTCTACACGGTCGACCGCGAGCTGGCCCTCTCCGACCAGATCATCCGCTTCGCCCTCGAAAAGGTCGACAAGCTCGACCACCCCACCGTCGACGCGGCCTGGTCGATGCGCTCCACGCGGCGCCTCGGCGGCGACTTCGTCGACTTCGTGCGCATGTCGACCGACCGCTGGTTCTTCGTGCTCGGCGACGTCTCCGGCAAGGGACTTTCGGCGAGCATGAACATGCTGGTCCTCAAGTCGATGATCCGGACCTTCCTCCGCGTCGAAAAGGACTTCACCGGCCTCGTCCAGCGCGTCAACCTCTTCGTCAAGGAGAACCTGCCGCGCGGCAGCTTCTTCGCCGGCGTCTTCGGCTACTTCGACCTGGCCAAGGGCGCGGTCTACTTCATCAACTGCGGCGTGCCGGCCATCCTCCTCTACTCGCCGAACTTCGACGCCTTCGTCGAGGTCCAGGGCGAAGGCAAGGTCCTGGGCTTCGTGCGCGACATCACGCCCCACCTGAAGCCCCGCAAGCTCTCGCTTCCGGCGGGCGCTGCCCTCGTGGTCAGCACGGACGGCATCCTCGACAGCCCGAACATCCGCGGCGAGCGCTTCGGCAAGGACCGCCTCCGCAAGGCCGCCCGCGACCGCCTCGGCAAGTCCGCCCGCGAGATCGCGGACGGCGTCCTCGACGACCTCCTCACGTTCACCGACAAGCGCCAGGAGGACGACCTCACCCTCCTCGCGATGAAATTCAAGGAAAGGAGCGCCACATGACCCAACTCGACATCGTCGAACGCCGCGACGGCGACCGCCACGTCGTCGCCGTCGCCGGCCCCGTCAACAGCTACACCTACACCGACTTCCAGGAGAAGGTGAACAAGGCCCTCGTCCAGCACCCCCTCGTCGTCGTCGACATGGAAAAGGTGACGACCCTCTCCTCCGCGGGAATCGGCGTCCTCATGGCCGCCCTCGACGACGCGGAGGCCGAGGGAAAGCGCATCGCCATCCTGCGGCCCTCGGAGATCGCGATGCTCGCCCTCGAGTCCACCGGCTTCGGCGACCGCTTCCCCGTCTACAAGAACCTCCGCGACCTCTGATGCCCCTCAAGGCCCCCTCGAAGGCGGGCGGCCGTCCCGAATCCACCGCCGCCCTCCGCCATCCCGCCGCGCGCCTCCGGCTTCGCCTCGCCGAGGCGACCGCCGTCCTGCCGGCGGCGGACCGGGGGGTCTTCGCCTTCGAGTCCTTCGTCGACGGCCTCGGCTTCCTCGAGCCACGCGAGCGCGCCCGGGTCAAGCTCGCCGGCTCGGAGATCTTCGACAACCTCATGCACCACGCCGCGCCCCTGCGCGGGGACGCCGTCACCGTCCGCGCCTCGCTGCGCGGCGAACGCTGCACCCTCGCCTTCTACTTCAAGTCCCAGACCTTCGGCACGCGGCTCGGAGCCTGCGAGGACGAGCGCGAACCCCTCTTTGACCCCGAGCGGCGCCGCTGGCGGGGCATCGGGCTCAAGATGTGCCGGAACCTGGCCTTCAAGATCCGCTACCGCTCCGGCGCCGCGCTCGACCGGATATACCTCGAGTTCCGCCCCTGAGCCCCGCCGCCCTCCAACACCGGCCGAAACCGCCAGCCGATACTTGCCGGGCAAAATCTTCAAGGCGCGGGCCGAAGGCAGGGGAAAATCTTGCCCGTCATCGACGGAAGCTTCCCTAGAAAACCTGCCATGGATGCCGTTCGCATGGCCGAAACCACCGCGCCAAGCTGGGCGACGAGGCCCGAGAGCTTTTTTTACGGTAAAATATATCTATCCATTACAAACACTTGCAAAATAGGCTGCATTCTTTTTACGATTTCAATCCCAACAATCCCGTCTTTGGCATGCCCCTTGCTTAATTATTGGTGACGCCGAAAGCGGCGTCCCCGGCAGCAGCCGGAAGACATCGATCCATCGCAAGGAGTCATCCATGAACAAGAAATACGCGCTCGGCATCGCGCTCGTCCTGGCGGTCGTCGCCCTCGCCGCGGCCCAACCCTACGGACCCATGATGGGCCAGGGCTTCGCGCCCGGCCAGGCGCCCCAGGGCGTCCAGGCCGCCCCGCAGGCGAAGAGCCTCGAAGGCAAGCTTGTCTTCGTGGACGGGGTCCCCGCCCTCCAGGCGAAGGACAAGACCTACCTGATCCACTTCCCGCGCTTCTACTACACCGCCTACACCGACGGCATCAAGGAAGGCGCCGCGATGAAGCTCGACGGCTACGAGCTCCCCGGCTATCCCGGCCAGGACAAGCCCTTCTTCCAGGTCACCAAGGCGGTCGTCAACGGCAAGACCTACGACATCGCGGCCCAGGCCTAAGGCCGCGCCATGATGTGCGGCCGGGGCGGCAGGTCCGGTTTCGGAGGCCAGGGCGGCATGATGGGCGGCCGCGGCGGCATGATGGGCGGGCG
>JAEUJG010000015.1 GCA_016794765.1 Spirochaetaceae bacterium
CTCGTGCCCCGCGCGAGCTCCGGCCCCGCCCGCGCCTGATCCCGGCGGCCTCGGGACAAAAAAAGCGCGGACGCCCCGCAAAGGACATCCGCGCCGTATCGGGCGGCCTGGTCGCCGCCGGCTCTCACACGTTGAACTTGAAGAACATCACGTCCCCGCGCGGGCGCGGGGCGCCCGCGGCGCGGAAGCCGGAGGCTTCCGCGATCTCCACAAGGTCCAAGACGGGGACGCTTACCCTTACACGTTGAACTTGAAGAACATAACGTCCCCGTCTTGGACCACGTATTCGCGGCCTTCCTGGCGGAGCTTGCCGGCTTCCTTGATGGCTTTTTCGGAACCGAGCGTGACGAGGTCGTTGTAGGAATAGACCTCGGCCTTGATGAAGCCCTTCTCGAAGTCGGTGTGGATGACTCCGGCGGCCTGGGGGGCCTTGTCACCGGCGCGGATCGTCCAGGCGCGGCACTCGTCCTCGCCGGCGGTGAAGAAGGTGCGGAGGCCTAGGAGGTGGTAGGTCGCGTGGGCGAGGGTCGCGAGGCCGGACTCGGCGAGGCCGAGTTCGGAGAGGAATTCGACGCGCTCCTCCTCGCTGCCGAGGTCGGCGAGCTCCGCCTCGAACTTGCCGCAGATGACGACGGCCTCGGCGCCTTCGGCGGCGGCGCGGGCCTTCACCGCCTCGATGTGCTTGTTGCCGGCCTTGATGCCGGCCTCGTCGGTGTTGCAGACGTAGAGTTCCTTCTTCATCGTGATGAGGAAGGCCTTCTTCACCGCCTCGGCTTCGTCGCTCTCGAGGGCGACCGAACGGGCGGCCTTGCCCTCCTGGAGGGCGGGGCGGATCTTGGCGAGGCCGGCGAGTTCGCGCTCGGTCTCCTTCTTGATGACCGGATCCTGGACCTTGAGCTGCTTCTGGAGCTTCTCCACGCGCTTGTCGACGGTCTCGAGGTCGGCAAGGGCGAGCTCGGTGTGGATGACCTCGATGTCGTCGGCGGGATCGACGCGGTTGGCGACGTGGATGACGTCGGGATCGTCGAAGCAGCGGACGACGTGGGCGATCATGCCGACCTCGCGGATGTGCGAGAGGAACTGGTTGCCGCGGCCCTCGCCCTGGGAGGCGCCCTTGACGAGGCCGGCGATGTCGATGAACTCGACGACGGCGGGCACGGTCTTCTTCGGTTTGAACATGTCGGAGAGCTTGGCGAGCCGGGCGTCCGGAAGGGGCACGATGCCGACGTTCGGATCGATGGTGCAGAAGGGATAGTTGGCCGCCTCGGCCTTGACGCTGGTGAGGGCGGAAAAAATAGTGGACTTGCCGACGTTCGGCAGGCCGACGATGCCGCAGTTGAGGGGCATGGGAACCTCGCGCTTCGTATGTCGTTGTGAGCTCGTTTACTTTATAGGGAAAGAAGGAGGGGGTCAATCGAGGCGGCCCGTTCCGCGGGCTGAAACAACAAGGCCAGCTTGTCCACAGCCCAGTGATTAATTGCCTGACTTGTCCTCGCGATCCGGAGTTTTCGGTTGCAATATGCGCACCAACCGTCAAATATTCCACCTTTTGAAACGACAGCCTTAAAATATGATCCACGAGAGCGCCTTTTGGCTTTACGCATTTATACTTGAGGTGTACCATA
>JAEUJG010000017.1 GCA_016794765.1 Spirochaetaceae bacterium
CTTGAAATTCTCGAAATGCTGTTCCGCGAGGATGGTGGTCGGCGCCAGGAAGGCGACCTGCTTGCCCGCGGTCGCGGCCTTGAAGCAGGCGCGCATCGCGATCTCCGTCTTGCCGTAGCCGACGTCGCCGCAGACGAGGCGGTCCATGGGCTTCACGCTCTCCATGTCCGCCTTGACCTCCTCGATGCAGCGCAGCTGGTCCACGGTCTCCTCGTAGGGGAAGGAGGCCTCGAAGGCGAGCTGCCAGTCGGAGTCGGGAGGGAAGGCGTATCCGCGCGCGGCCTTGCGCCGCGCGTAGATGCGGATGAGGCGCTCCGCGAGCTCCTCCACGGACTTGCGGACCTTGTTCTTGCGGTTTTCCCAGGACTTGGACCCGAGTCGGTCCAGGCGCGGCGCCTCGCCCTCGTTGCCGATGTAGCGCTGCACGAGGTTCACCTGCTCGATGGGGACGAAGACCGTCTCGTCGTCGGCGTATTCGATCTTCACGTAGTCGCGCTCGTTGCCGAGGACGCGCATGCGCTCCACGGACGCGAAGCGGCCGATGCCGTAGTTCACGTGGACGACGTGGTCGCCCGGATTGAGCTCCACGAAGGTGTCGATGACGGAGGAGCGCGCGCTCTTCACGGACTTCGGGACGCGTTTCCGCCGGCCGAAGATCTCCCCCTCCTGGACGACGAGGAGCTTCAGCGCGGGAACGGAGAAGCCGGCGGAGATGCCCGCCGCGCGGACATCGATCGCATAATCCTTGAGGAGGGTCCTTATGCGCTCGGCCTGCGGATCGGTCTCGGCGAAGACGCGGACCTCGTAGCCGGCCTTGAGGAGGGAGGCGAGCTCCTCCTTGAAGTACCGCACGTTGCCGAAGAAGGAGCGCGGGGGCTCGATGCCGAGCCTGAGCCGCTCCTCGCCTCCCGCGTCGCGAAGGGCGTAGTCGCGGAGGACGCGAAGCCGGGGCACCCGCTTCCCCGCCGGCGCGTTGGGCGCCGCCGCCGCGGCCGCTTGTGCCGCCGCCGGCGCCGCGGAGGCCGGCGCGCCGGACTCGACCGCGCGGGCCTCGAGGGCGGCGAAGGACGCGAGAAGCCGGTCCGGCGGGGGCACGGGACCGTCCTTGAGGGCGGTGCGGTAGAGGCCGGCGTATTCCTTGCGGACGGCCTCCTCCTGGGCGACGAGCCGCTCGCGGTCGAGGAGGAAGAGGATGCTTCCCTCCCCGAGGTAGTCGAGGACCGAGGACTCCACCTCGCCGGCGCCGCCCGCGGCGCCGTGGGCCAGGGCGTACCAGAGTTCCTCGCCCTTCGCCTCGCCCTTCTCGCGAAGCTCCTCGAGGAGGGGCCCGAGCCGGCCGGCGCAGTTCGGCAGGGCCGAGGCCGCGGCCTCCAGCGCGTCGACGCTCTCCTTGGTCCAGACCATCTCCTTCATCGGACGGAGGACGGCGCGGCCGAGGTCGCGGAGGCCGGCCTGTCCGGCGAGATCGAAGGAGGCGACGCGCTCGACCCGGTCGTATTCGAAGACGATGCGCACCGCGTCCTCGTCGCCGGGCATCGCGAGGTCCAGGACCTCGCCGCGGAGGGCGAACTCGCCGGGCAGGGAGACGCGGGGTACGCGGAGGTAGCCGTAGGAGGCGAGGCGCTCGGCGAGGGCGCCCGGATCGATGGAGCCGCCGACCTCCACGGGGAAAACGAGGGGCTCGAAGGCCTCGCGGGGAGGCAAGGGCGTCACGAAGGCGCGTTGGCTCGCCACGACGACCCTGGCCCGGCCGGAGAGGAAGCGCGCGAGGGCCGCGGCGCGTTCGCCGAAGGCGCGGGCGCGGGGCGAGGCGGGCCGGTAGGCGGCGGTGCGCCACCAGGGCAGGATGTCCGCCTCGACGCCGAGGAGGGATAGGTCGCTGGCGAGGGCCTCGGCCTCCTGGTCGGTCGGCACGACGACGAGGAGGGAGGCCGGTCCGCCCCGGGCGGCGGAGGCCGCGCCGCCCGGATCGGGCAGCTCCCGCGCCAGAAAGGCCGCGAGCACGGCGGCGAAAGACCCTTCGGCCTCCATGATGTCCACGGGCGTGGCCCCCGCGCGAAGCAAGGACAGGAGGGCCTTGAGGGGCGCGTGAGCCGAGAGTCGATCGAGGACGCCTTGCGGCGGTAAGGTATTCATCGTAACATTCCGACAATCTTAGGAGAGCGCTCCGGGCCTCGACGGGCCCGGAGC
>JAEUJG010000036.1 GCA_016794765.1 Spirochaetaceae bacterium
GAACTCGACGAAGCGGCGATGGCGAAGTACTACTCGAGCTATTTCCGCGCCCGGGACCTCATCGCCGCCGCCGCGGCGGACGGCTCGATGGCCGGCGGCCGGGACGCCGACCTCGACGCCTCGGTCGGGCAGGCGGCCCTCTGGGGCATCGCGAGCCAGTTTCGCGCCAAGCGGATCCACCCCCGTTTCTGGAACGACGTCAGCCCCCTCGTGGAGCGATTCATCGAGCTCTTCGTGGGGAGCAAAGGAGCATAAATCATGAAGGTCATGAACATCGCATTCGGGAAGAGCGCGGCCAAGGTCGCCCTCCTCGCTCTGGCCACGGGCCTCGGCGCCGCCGCAAGCGCCCAGGGCGCGGCCAGCCCCGGCGCGGGAGCCCAGGCGGCGCGGGCGATCGAGGTCGAAATCGAGGCGGGCGAAGGCTACGCGCACACGAAGTGGTTCGGCCCCCTCCCCATGAAGCTGACCCCGCAGGTCGCCGTCTGGATCGAGACCGACTCGGGAACCTACGTGGATACGGTCTATGTCACCGAGGCGAGCGCCAAGAACCGGTGGAAGGGCGGCGCGAAGATCCGGCGCCCGGAGGCGCTTCCGGTCTGGGCCCATGCCCGCGGCGTCAAGGCCGCCGACGGGCTCTTCATGCCGGACGCGGCCACGGCCCTGCCGGACGCCGTCTCGGGCGCGACGCCCAAGGCCTCCTTCACGAAGCGCCTGGACTTCAAGGCCCCCCTCCCCGCCGGACGCTACCGCGTCAGGGCCGAGGTCAACCAGAGCTTCGACTTCAACGCGACCTGGAAGGACAAGCTGCCCGCCGGCGATCCGCGGTACAACGGCGTCAACGGCCAGCCCTCCCTCGTCTACGAGGGACTCCTCGACCTGGGTTCCGGCCAGGCCTCCGTTACCCTCACGCCCCTCGGCGCGGGCTCCGCGACCGGCAGCGACGGCAAGTCGCAGGCCGGCCTCGCGGGCTTCGACACGGCCCTCCAGATCCTCCGCTCGATCCGGGCCAAGGCCCTAAAGTAACCTTCCCTTCGGGCTTTTTCGCCTGGTCGCCCGGGGAAAGCGGCCACGCTCTCCGTAAGCGTGCGTCGCACTCCCTGGGCGAATTGCTTTCACCCGCTGTCGCCCCTAGCATGGGGCGGTGAGCCAGCTTCGCCGGAATCTCGTCTACAACATGAAACGCCGCCGCGAGGCGCTCGGCATTTCGCAGATCGAGCTCGCCGCTCGCGCGGACATCTCCTCGGGCTATGTCGGCGAGCTTGAAATGGGCCGCAAGTTCCCCGCGGACGACATCCTCGAGCGCATCGCCCTGGCCCTCGAATCAAAACCCTACCAGCTCCTCATGAGCGAGGAGGACCTCGCGGATTCGGGCGGCACGGAGGCCTTTTACGCGGCCGCCGAGGCGATCGGGGAGCGGCTCAACGCCGAGCTTGAAGACCTGAAGCGCCGCGGCCGGGGCTGAGCCGGGCAGGCGCGCGACCGGGGCCGCCAGCGCCCGCGGCCGAGCCCGCGGAGGCGCGGCTGCCCGCGCGGCTTCCCGCCCAACTTCCCGCGCAGGTACCCGCCCAACTTCCCGCGCAGGTACCCGCTGCCCGGATCGTCACCAAGGAAAGCAGCTCCCCGCCCGAAGCGCCCAAGACCCGCGCCGCGAGGTCCGCGGCGGCCGCCGCCTCCCCCTCCCCTTCGATACGACAGCAGAGCCTCGCCGACTTCCCGTTGAGCGCAGCCAGGTAAAAGAGCGTGGCCAGGGACTCCGCGAA
>JAEUJG010000049.1 GCA_016794765.1 Spirochaetaceae bacterium
AAGACCCTCGGCGACGCGCCGCTCTTCTCCGACTTGAGCCTCGGCATCGACGAGGGCGACCGCATCGGCCTCGTGGGGCGGAACGGAGCGGGCAAGTCCACCCTCCTCAAGATCCTCGCGGGGACCCTGGAGGCCGACGGCGGCGCCCTCGCCCGGAAGCGCGGCCTCGCCGTGGCGACCCTGCCGCAGCGCCCGGCCTTCGAGCCCGGCACGAGCCTCCGCGGCTTCCTCCTGGCGGGCGAGGCTCCCGAGATAGCCCTGCTCCGCGACTACGAGCGCCTCCTGTCGCCGGAGAACGCGCCCCTCGCGGAGGCGGGCCGCCGGGGCGGGAGCGGCCACGGCCCCCTCACGGCGGCCCGGGAACGCGAGCTCCACCGCCTCCACCACGCCCTCGAGGAATCGGGCGGCCTCGACCTCGAGCGGCGCTACGCCTCCTATTGCTCCGAGCTCGGCCTCGACGACCTGGACGCGCCGATGGACGGCTTCTCCGGCGGCATGGTCAAGAAGGCCGCCCTGGCTCGCTGCCTGGCGCCGCGGAGCGACCTCGTGCTCCTCGACGAGCCCACCAACCATCTCGACGTGGAGACCATCGAGTGGCTCGAAAAGCGCCTCGTCGACGGCCGCCGCGCCTTCGTCCTCGTCACCCACGACCGCTGGTTCCTCGATTCGGTCTGCTCCTCGATCCTCGAGATCGAGCGGGGGAAGGTCTTCCGCCATCCGGGCAACTACAGCGCCTATCTCGAGCGCAAGGCCGAGCGCTGGGCCTCCCTCGAAAAGGCGGATTCCCGCCGCCTCGCCAACCTCAAGATCGAGCTCGAGTGGCTCGGCCGCGGCGCCAGGGCCCGCGCCGGAAAATCGCGGCGCCGCAAGGAGAAGATCCGCGGCATGGCCGCCGAGGGCCTGGAGCGCGGCGCCTCGATGGACGCCTTCTCCTCCATCGAAAGCCGGCTCGGCCGCAAGATCCTCGAGTTCGAGGGCGTGGCCAAGGGTTACGGCGCGAAGCGCGTCCTCGAGAGCCTTTCCTACGAGTTCACGAAGGGCGACCGCGTCGGCGTCGTCGGCCCGAACGGCGCCGGCAAGACGACCCTCCTCGACCTCGCAGCGGGGCGCTTCGAGCCGGACTCGGGAACCGTCTCCCGCGGCGAAACCCTCCGCATCGCCTATTTCGACCAGACGGGCCGCGACCTCGACCGCGCGAAGAGCGTCATCGACTTCGTGAAGGAAAAGGCGGAGATCCTCAAGATGCGCGACGGGACGACCCTGACCGCCGAACAGCTCCTGGAGCGCTTCCTCTTTCCCCGCGAGTTCCAGAAGCTCGCCCTCTCGCGGCTCTCCGGCGGCGAGCTGCGCCGCCTCGAGCTCGTGCGCATCCTCGCGGAGGCGCCCAACTTCCTCATCCTCGACGAACCGACGAACGATCTCGACATCGAGACCATCGAACTCCTCGAGGACTTCCTGGAGGGCTTCCAGGGCTGCGTCCTCGCGGTCTCCCACGACCGCGCCTTCCTGGACCGCATCGCCGACTTCCTCCTCGTCCTGGACGGAAAGGGCGGCGTCGCCGAATTCCCGGGGAGCTATTCCGACTGGCGCGCGGCCGCCGACGAGTCGTCCGCCGCGGCGGCGGAAGCCGCGTCCGCCGAGTCCGCCAGGCGCCGCGAGGCGGAGGCCAAGGCCGGCGGGGCGCGGGACGGCGAGCCCAAGGCGGGCGAGCCCGCGCCGCGGAAGAAGCTCAGCTTCGCCGAGCGCCGCGAGTTCGACGCCCTCCTGCCCGAGATCGACGCGCTCGAGACGGAGAAGGCGGCGCTGGAGGCCCTGTTCGCGAGCCCCTCGCCCTCCCCGGACGGGCTCGAGCGCGCGAACCGCCGCTACGCGGAAATCGGCGCGTTGGTTGAAACCAAGACCCTGCGCTGGGAAGAACTCGCCCTCCGGGCGGACTAGGACGGGGGGGGGAGGGCCCATGGCCGGCGGCAGCTTCGACATGCTTTCTCCCGACCTCGCCGCGGGCGCGGTGGAGGAGGCCTACGGCCTCGGCCTCGACGGCAGCGTCCAGGTCTACCCGAGCTACGTGAACCGGGTGTACGGCCTCCGCGACGAGGAGGGCCGCCCCCTCGTCGCCAAGTTCTACCGCCCCGGCCGCTGGAGCCGCGAGGCCCTCGAGGACGAGCACCGCTTCCTCGCGGATTGCCGCGAGGCCGAGCTCCCCGTCGCCGCTCCCTTGCCGAACGGCGAGGGCGAGACGATCTCCGAGCTCGTTTTCGAGCGGGAAGGCGAGGACGCCCGCGCGGGCGGTGAGCCGGAGGCGGGCGAGGAGGAGGTTTTCCGCTTCGCCCTCTTCCCGCGGATGGGCGGCCGCAACTTCGAACCCGAGACCGACGGGGACTGGCTCCGCCTCGGCGCCCTGGCCTCGCGCCTCCACGCGGTCGGCCGCCGCCGCGCCGCGCCCGCTCGGCTCCGCCTCGGACCGGAGCTCGCGGAATCCCACCTCGCCGAGATCCTCGGCCTCGTCCACGCCGACCTCCGCGCCGAGTTCGAGGAGCTCGCGCGCGAGGCCCTGGCCCTCGCGGCGCCCCGCTTCGGGGGGGTGGCGCTCCAGCGCGTCCACGGGGACCTCCACCGCGGCAACGTCCTCGACCGGCCGGGCGAGGGCCTCGTCATCCTCGACTTCGACGACATGACGACGGCGCCTCCCGCGCAGGATCTCTGGCTCCTCCTGCCCGGCCGGGCGGGCGACTGCGCCCGCGAGCTCGCCCTCCTCGAGGAGGGCTACTCGGAATTCGGCATGATCGACCCGACGAGTTATGCGCTCTTTGAGCCCCTCCGGCTCTACCGGATGCTCTACTTCCTGACCTGGCGGGCCAGGCAACGCGGCGACTACTGGTTCAAGCGGGAGTTCCCCGATTGGGGAAGCAAGGCCTTCTGGCTGCAGGAGACCGGGGACCTCCGCGAGGAGCTCGACGCCCTCGGGGCGCGCCGCGCGGGCGGCTGGTAGCCCGAAGGCCGGCCGACCGGCCCGGCGGCGGCGGCTCCCGCGTCCCCGCGCCGGCGGGCCTTGAGCCCCGGGCTTCAGGCCTCAGGGCTCCGTGCTCAGGGCTCCGTGCTCAAGCCCGGCGCTCGGGCGCCTTCGTCGAGCGCGGCGGCTTCTTCGCCTCGAGCCGCTCGATGAGCCTCGCCGGATCCGCCTCCACGACCAGTTCGTCGATTTCCCCGCGCCGCAGGAAGCCCTCGGCCTCGACCCCGGCCAGGAAGCCGAGGAGGGGGCGGTAGAAGCCCGCCACGTCGAGGATGCCGACCGGCTTGGCGTGATAGCCGATCTGTCGCCAGGCCCAGACCTCGAAGAATTCCTCGAGGGTTCCGATGCCGCCGGGCAGGGCCACGAAGGCGTCCGATTCGGCCGCCATGCGCGCCTTGCGCTCGTGCATGCCCTCCGCGACGACGAGTTCGGTGAGCTCCAGGTTTTCGGTGATCTCGTGGAGGCGCCGGGGTATGACGCCGAGCACCTCGCCGCCCCCCGCCAGCGCCGCCCGCGCGAGGGCGCCCATCGTGCCGACGTTGCCCCCGCCGTAGACGAGCTTCATGCCCCGCCGGGCGATCTCCGCGCCCATGGCCTCAGCCGCCGCCAGGTATCCGGGCCCGGTTCCCTTGTTCGAGCCGCAGAACACGCAGACGCTTCCGATCATGGCGATTCCCCCCAGGCCCTCCAGTCTAGCGCCGCGGGGCCGCGCGGGACAATGGTCCCGCGCTCCGCGGCGGCCGGATCCGGCCCTGCGGGAGCGCGTTTGCGCCCCTCGGGGGCCGGCGCTATACTTTGTGGAATCATGGATAGCCACCGGCGATCGTCCCTCGGCGCCCTCGTGGCGCCGGCGCTCCTCGTTCTCGCCTCGGCGGCCGGCGCCTTGGGCGCTTTTGGCTTGTTGCCCGCCGCCGCCATGGCGGCCGCCGCCGGAATTCTCGCCCTGGCGGCCGCCTTCCTCGCCGCCTCCGCCCTCCTCCGCGCGCGCCGCCTCTTCTCCTCCCTCGAATCGCTGTCGGGCGGTGCGGGCTCGGTCGACGAATCCCTCGTGGACCTCGCGCGCCTCGTCGACGCCTCCAGCCTCCACGGCAAGGTCGAATCCCTCCAGGGCCTCGACCGCCTCCTCGGCTTCGTCAACGACGATCTCGCCCTCCTCCAGCGCTCCGCGAC
>JAEUJG010000067.1 GCA_016794765.1 Spirochaetaceae bacterium
CCGCTCCTCCGAGGACGCGGCGATCCCCGCCGCCTACAAGGCCTCCGACGCGAGCTGGACCGGCTTCACCGTCCTTCCCATGGTGATCGTCTACAACGGCCGCCTCCTCGACGGGGAGGTGGCGCCGCGCGCCTGGTCCGACCTTCCGGCGGAGCGCTTCCGCGGCCGCATCGCCTACGCCGATCCCTCCGCCTCCGGCTCCGCCTACACGATCCTCCGCACCGCGACGACGGCGCTCGCGGGCAAGGGCGGCTCCGGCTCGGCGGGCGAGGACGGCGCCGCGATGGCCCGTTTCGCGCGCGCCCTGGGCGGCCGCATCCTGCCCGAGTCCACGCAGGTGATACCCTCGGTCGCCTCGGGCGAGTACCTCGTGGGCCTTTCCTTCGAAAACGCGGCCGCCGAAACCCTCGCCGCGGGCTCGGAGCTACGCATCGTCTATCCCGCCGACGGCACGAGCGCCGTGCCCGACGGCGTCGCCCTCCTCGGCGGCGCGAAGCGGCCCGAGGCCGCGCGGCGCTTCATCGATTTCGCCCTCGGTCCCGACGTGGCCCGCGTCCTGGCCGGACGCTTCGGACGCCGTTCGGCGCGGAGCGCCGCGCCGCCGCCCAAGGGCCTGCCGGCGCTCTCCTCGCTCGCGCTGTGGTCCTACGACATCAAGGCGGCCGCCGCAGGCAAGGCGGAGATCGTCGCGGCCTTCCGCGCAGAGTTCGCGCGCGGCGCGGACTGACGCGGAGCGGCGGGGAGTCCGCGGTGCCGGCGTTGGATCCCTTCGCGAAACTGATCGCGGAGGGGAAGGTGGGCTCCGAGGAGGAGCTGAAGCGCCTGTTCTGGAAGCTGGCCAAGGCCCTGCATCCTGACGTGAGCGCCGTCGAAAACAACCACGAACGCTTCCTCAAGCTGAAGGACGACTATGACCGCGCCCTTGCCCTCCTTCGCGCGCCGAAGGTCCCGGTTCCGGTTTCGACGCGGAGGCCTCCTGGCCGGAAGGAGTGCGTCGACCTCTTCATCGATCTCCTCGCGGGCAATTTCCCGGTGGACCTTCGCATCAGGAACCAACGGAAATACCTGTCGAGGATCGAGGAGCTCAACGAGGGTCTGGGCGGCCTCGAGGGCGGCCGCCGGGACCTCTTCCTGGATTTCGAGCGGGAACTCTACGAGCTTCGGGGCGACTCGGTCGTGCTCAACCACGAGTATTCCCTTTTAAAACTCTACCTCTACCAGTTTTCGAGCTACGTCCATGCCGGGACCCCGACGGGCGGCATCTACCTGCGCAAGGAATACCCGAACATCGTCGCGATGCTGCGGAAGCGGAAGATGGAAAGCTCCGCCAGGTTCATCGATTGGCTCGTCGGGGACATCGTCGGACCCGCGGGAGGGCGATAGGCGAAAGCCCGGGCGGGAACCCTTCCCCGGCGGCGGCGCTACGGGCCTTCGGCCCGGTCCCGGCCGAACCTGCCTTCCCGGAAGCTCGTGGGCGTGAGGCCGACGAGGCGCCGGAACAGGGCGGAGAAGTGGCGCTGGTCGCGATAGCCGACGAGGTCGGCCACCTCGCCGATGCGGATCGTGGGATCCTTGAGAAGCTCCACCGCGCGCTTCATGCGGAACCGCGTCAGGTATTCGGCGAAGGTGAGCCCCGTCCGCGACTTGAAGAGGCGCGCCAGGTGGCCGCCCGAGATCCCGAGCTCGGCCGCGATCTCTTCCGCGGAGAGGGCCGTCACGTAGCGGTCCGCGATCGCCGCGATCGCCCGCTCCACGTAGGCGTCCTGGGGGTCGCGCGGGCCGCGGGGAACGTACTCGGCGAAGAAGGCGAGGGCCGGCCCGGTCCCCGCGGCCCCGGCCGCCGCGATCGCCCC
>JAEUJG010000077.1 GCA_016794765.1 Spirochaetaceae bacterium
CGGCCGCGAGGGCGCGGAGGACGAGGAGGCGGCGGTTCGCGGGATCCACCGTCGCGTAGGCGTCGAGGAGGGGTATCGCCTGCTGGTAGGATTTGGCGCGCACGAGGAGATGGGCGCGCGCGAGCACGAAGCGGGAATCGAGGGGGTCCTCCCGGAGGATGCCGAGGACCAGGGGCTCCGCCTCCGCGAGGCGTCCGCTCTCGTAAAGAGTCTCGGCGCGAGCCTTGCGGAAGGTCGCATAGGCGCCGACCGCCGGGCCGGCGGCCTTTTCCGCCGCGTCGAGGCGGGCAAGGGCCTCCTCCGGGCGGCGCAGCGCCAGGAGGACCCTGGCCGCGCCGACGGCCGCGGGCCAACAGTCCGGCGCCGCGACGATGGCCAGGTCGTACTGCGTGAGGGCCCGCCCCCGCTCCTGGAGGCGTTCCGCGTCGAGTCCGCGGATGAGGGCGGGCAGGACCGAGGGCGAGCCGAGCTTTTCGAAACGGTCGAGCGCCTCGGCGGCCCGGCGCGCGGACTCGCGCGACTCGGAGCGGAAGGCCACGAGGGCGGGGATGAGCTCGGCCAGGGGATTGCCCTCGAGCTCCGGCGAGGGCGCGGGGGAGCGGCCGGCGGCGGCGTCGGCCAGGCTACGCGCCAGGGGAGAAGAGGGAATTTCGGCCTGGCCGCGCAGGTCGGCCGGCACGAAGGCCTCGGCGCCCTCGGGATAGACGAGGGCCGCGACGCGCGCGCCGATCCAGGCCAGGAGCCGCGCGTCCTCGAGCTTGAGCGCGCGGGCCTCGCCTATGAGTCCGAAACTCCGGGCCAGGGAGGAGGGCGCGCCGGCGACGATCGCCAACTCGATGGCCCGCCTTTCGTCCTGGCTTCGGCTCAGGGCCGAAGGTTCGGCCGTCTTGAGGGTCGTGCCGCCGGCGCCGGTGGCTGCGCCCGCGGCTGAGGCGCCCGCGGAGGGCGGCGGCGGCGCCGTGGAGCAGGAGAACTGCGGAAAGGCGAGAATCGGCAAGAATACGGCGACGGCGAAGAGGCGCGCCGCGCCCCGGCCGCGCTTGTTCACGGCGCCCCACGGCGCCCGCGCTTGGCGCGTTTCTGGCGCGGTCGGTTCGCGCCGTAGGCGGCGAAGAGGGCCAGACCGCCGAGGATGAGGAGACTCGGCCACCATTCGGCGAAGAAGCGGCTGAAGCTCATGCCGATGACGCCGGTCGAGAAGAGGACGAAGAGGCTTCCGAGGAAGATGAAACCGAGGGCGGGAACGGCGAAGCCGGCCTTGAGCCGTCCGGCGCCGCGGAGTCCCGTCGCCAGCCAGGACAGGCCGGCGGCGACCATATAGCAGGGCCAGGCCTGCTTGAAGCGCGCGCCCAGGAGGGCCGTCACGATCATGCAGACGCCGCCGAGGCAGAACATGATGCCGGTGAAGAAGAATGGATCGGCGAAGCGGCGGACCACGGCGAGATAGAGAAGGACCCCGCCGGCCCCGGTGACGATGAAGGGCAGGAGGATCGGCACGCTTTCGGCCACGCCCGTGGTCCTGAGGAGAAGGGCCAGGCCGACGAGAACCGCGGCCACCGCCGAGATGAAAAGCTTGTCGTCGCTCGACGTCTTGCGCTGGCTCATTAGGGTATCGATTCTAGCCGAATCGGCCGATCTTGCCAACATGAAAGCGTGCGTGCTATCCTCCGAAACCATGGCGAGACGACGACCCAGCCCGGGAACGCGGCGCACGCGGATCCTCACCGGGGCGGCCAAGCGCGCCGCCGCCTTCGCTTCGGTCCTGGCCGGGGCGATCCTCCTGGCCTCCGGCCTGGCTTCCTGCTCCTCGCCGCGATCGGCCTATCTCGTCGGCACGCGGGAGCAAAAGACCGAGCTGGCCGAGCTCTTCGCCTTCCTGGACGCCAACGCCGCCGATCCGGTCGAGCGCTTCGCCGCCGCCCGCCAGATCTCCAACATCCTCCTCCGCGAAAAGGAATACGGCCGGCTGACGGCCCTCCTCACCGGCCTCGCGGCCGAGCGCGGTTCCGACCCCTACGTCGCCTGGTACCTCTTCGCCGCGGCCTACGCCTACGACCAAGCCGGCTCCGCGCCGATCGCCGCGCTCTATTACGACCGCATCGTCAAGAACCTCCCCGACCTCGAGGTGGACGGCAAGTCCATCCACCACGAATGCCTCCAGCGCCTCATCGAGGCCGAGGCGGCCCCCGAGCGCCGCATCGAATACTACAAGGACCTCATCGCCCGCTTCCCCGAGCGCATCGACATGGGCCGCATCCTCTTCCTCCTCGGCAAGGAGTACGAGCACGTCGGCGACTGGAACCTGGCGGTCAAGACCTACGCCAAGTTCCTCCCCTACTTCGGCGCCTCGATCCCGGGCCACCCCGACGCCTTCCAGTACGCGCGGAACGTCATCGAGTTCTACAACAGCCCCAAGGACTGGGCCTACGAGGACCTCCAGACCTTGGTCGGCAACATCAAGGCGGCCCTCGCCGCGGGCGATCCCTACAAGCTCCGCCGCTATCGCGCCAAGGTCAACTTCTTCGCCATGTCCTGGCATCAGGACGAGACCGACGTGAACAGCCAGGTCCTCTTCGATTTCGCGGAATTCATGTCCGGCGGGCGCATCTACGCCGCCCCGGAGCTCGACGCGAGCTCGGGCCCGCGCGAGGCCTACCTCAAGACCTGGGGCTGGTCCGAGCGGCTGTCCACCTGGTACCTCTACTTCCGCAAGGTCTACTTCCCCGCCGACCCCGAGATCCACGGCCGCTGGGAATGGGCCGGCATCTACTTCGGGGACAAGATGCAATGAGGAAGGGAAAGCGCCGCGCGGCGGCGATCCTCGTCCTCGCGGCCGGAGCCGCCGGACTCGCGGCGAATCCGGTCGCCGCCGCCAAGGCCCCGTCCGGCCCCCTGCCCGCCGGCCCGGCGCCCGCGGCCCTCGCCGCCGTCCAGTCGGTCGCCCCGGCCGCGCCTCCGCGCCAGGCCGCCGTCCCCGCCATCCCCCCCGCGGAGGAAATGCCCGCGGCTTCCTTCACCCGCTCGCGCCCCATGCCGCCCCCGCCCGACGCTGCGCCGCCCGCGCTCCAAGGCCATGCCGAGGAGGCCCGCTACGGCATAGACATGCCCTGGGGCGAGGAGCGCTTCGAGGCCTTCCGCGCCGCCTACCTCTCCGACGGCGGGAAGGCATGGCTCGAGGCGATCATGCGGCGGGCCGCGCCCTACCTGCCCTATGTCGCCGAGCGCCTGCGCTATTACAACCTCCCGGAGGAACTCGCCTTCCTGCCGGTGATCGAGTCGGAATACTCCGCCAAGGCCGTCTCCCGGAGCGGCGCCGCCGGGCTATGGCAGTTCATGAAAAACTCGATCGGCGGCTACGGCATGCGCATCGACGACTGGGTGGACGAAAGGCGCGACTTCATGAAGAGCACCGACGGCGCCCTGCGGAAGCTCGCCGACAATTACGCCTACTTCGGCGACTGGCCCCTGGCCCTCGCCGCCTACAACGCCGGCCTCGGCGCGGTCTCCCGGGCCGTCAAGAAGGCGGGCGGGACGCCCGGCAGGCCGGAAGCCTCCTCGGATTATTGGGAGCTCCGCCGCCGGGGCCTGCTCTCCAGGGAAACGATGGGCTACGTCCCCAAGTTCCTCGCGGCGGCCTCGATCCTCCGCTACCCGGCGCGCCACGGCCTAAGCGCCTCCTGGGAGGAACCGGCCGCCTGGGAGGCGGTCGAAACCCGCCGCCCCGTGGACCTCGCCATCCTGTCCGAAGCCGCCGGCCTCCCGATGGAAACCCTCAAGGCCGCGAACGCCGAGCTCCGCTACGGCGTCACCCCGCCCTATGCCGGCTATCGCGTCAAGGTGCCCGCCTCGGCGGCGCCGGCCGCCCGCGCCCTCCTCGAGGACGAAAGCCGCAAGCTCGTCCGGTACTACCTGCACAAGGTCCGCTCGGGCGACACCCTCTCCGCCCTTTCCCGCCACTACGGCACGCCCCAGGGCATGATCCTCCAGTCCAATCCGGGCCTCCGGGCCGACCTCCTCAAGATCGGCCAGCTCCTCGTCGTCCCGGCGCTCAAGGAGGCGGGGCCGCCGCCTGCCCCGGAACGGCCCGAGGGCGCGGCCGTCGACTTCTCGGGGAGCTACGTGGTCAAGAAGGGCGACTCGCTCTGGGGCATCGCCCTCCGCCACGAGGTCCAGCCCGAGGTCCTCGCGGAACGCAACGGAATGAGCCTCGAAAGCGTGATCCGCGAAGGAATGGTCCTCCGCGTGCCGATACTGGAATAGCACCATGAAGCAAGCCGCCGTCGCCGCCTTCCTCGCGGTCCTCGTCGCCGCGTCGCCCGCCGCACCCGCCGCCACCCGGGCCGCCTCGCCCTACCGGGTCCAGGCGGAAATCGACTGGGGGTCGCTGGTCCTCTCCGTGCGCGTCGAGCTCGACGCGGCCGCCGCGGGCCGCCGCCTGCCGGCGGGGCGGCTCGAGGCGGAGCGCTCCATCGAACGGGACCTCGCGGGCATCCTCAAGGACGCGACCTTTCCCCTCCGCGTCGACGCCCGGCGCGATTTCGGCGACGCGATCGCCGACGGCAGCCTCGCCATCGACGATTTTCTCCACATCTCGGCGGCGGCGAAACTCCGGGAAACCCACTTCTCCAAGGACATGCGGACCTTCGTCGCGAACTACGAACTGCCCCTCCTGGCCCTGTCCACGCCCTTCGTCCTGCACAGCCGGGCCGCGTCGCTCTCGGCCGCGGTGGAACTCCGCCCGACCAAGCCCTATTCGGGCATCGTCATCTACGCCAAGGGACCTCTCCCGATCCGCGGTGAGCCGGGCGAAGGCCTCCTTCGCCCCTGTTTCTTCCCGCGCGTCTTCGACGACGAGATGAACCTCATCGTGGAGCGCAACGCCGTCTCGCCGGAGGCGCTCCGCGCCTGGGGCGAGGTCGGCTACGTCGAATCCGCCTCCGCCGCGCTCGAATCCCGCGTCGGCGAGGAGCCCCTGCGGATCGCCGCCACGGCCCTCTTCGGCGCCCGGCTCACGGACCTCGTCATCTCCCGCGACGACGCGCTCAAGATCCTCGGCCGTCCCGAAAACCGGGCCCTTGTCGCCGCCGGCCGGGTGGCCATCCTGGTCGACGGCACCACCGAGACCGCTTCCTACTGAATTAGGCCCGGTTTCCCCCTTCTCCCGTTTGACTTGCGCCCCGCCGCGGCGAAAATCTAGGTAGGGTACCACCACATGGGCAAGCCGGTCGTAATCTGCGTGGACGACGAAAGCATCGTCCTCATGAGCCTCAAATCGGAGCTCCGCGCGAGCCTCGGCGCCGAGGCCCGCGTGGAGACCGCCCTGTCCGGCGAGGACGCCCTGGCCATCGTCGAAGAACTGACGGCCGAAGGCCTGTCCCTGGCCATGGTGATTTCCGACCAGCGGATGCCCGGCATGAGCGGCGACGCCCTCCTTGCCCGCATCCGGGAGCGCTACCCCGACACGCTGAACATCCTCCTCACGGGCTACGCGGACCTGGACGCGGTGGCGAACGCCGTCAACAAGGGCGGCCTCTACCGCTACCTCGGCAAGCCCTGGCGCCGCGACGACCTGGCGATGACGGTCCGCGAA
>JAEUJG010000070.1 GCA_016794765.1 Spirochaetaceae bacterium
TCCCCTGCCTTTTCCGGAAAATAGCCGTATACTATCAGATGAAATCAGTAGACCATCCATTTTGTAGGAGGAACGCGATGATACGCCCCCGGATGCGCGCCGCCTTGCTTGCCGGTTTCATCCTGCTTTTCGGAGCCGGCCAAGCGCTCGCCTACGACCCGCCGGCCGGCGGCCTTCTCGTTTCAAGTCTTCCCTCGCCCTTGGGTCTCGCCGTCGGCGGTTCCGTCACCGCCCTCGACGCGCCCTGGGCCGACCGCCTCAACCCGGCGGCCTCCGCCGGCCAGCAACGCCCCGCCCTCGACGCGGGCTTCGTCGCCTTCAGCGACTTCGGCGCCTCCGGCCAGGGCTTCGGCGGCGCGGGCGGCCTCGGCGTCTCCGTGCCCAAGCCCTACGCCGTCCTCGGCGCCTCCCTGCGCCTCCTTTCCGTGCCCGCCACGATGAGCGCCATGCCCCTCGGCACCATCTTCGAGACCCGCGGCACGATCGCCAAGGATCTCTTCCCGAACCTCTACGTCGGCGCCGGCCTCGGCCTCTCCCTCGGTTCGAACCAGGGCGCCTTCGGCTGGGGCCTCGGCCTCGACCTCGGCTTCGTCCACCTCCTCGGCGACCGCGGCTTTCTCAAGGACCTGCGCTGGGGCGGCGTCCTTTCGGGCCTCGGCAAGGGCTATTCGACGGCCCTGCCCGCCGCCGGGAATCTCGGGACGAGTCCCTCCTCTTCCTATCCCTCCGCCTTCAGCCTCGGCCTCGGCGTCCGGACCCTTCTTGTCCGCAGCGCCGACTGGAAGGTCGGCCTCGGCTTCGACCTTTCGGCCCCCTCCTTCCAGGACCTCGGCCTCAATCTCTCCGCCAACCTGAGCTTCCGCGACCTGGTCACCCTCCGAAGTTCCTGGGGCTTCACCGCCCGCGAACTCGTCGCGGGTTCCAACCGGAGCCTCGTGCCCGCCTTCAGTCTCGCCGCCACCATCCCCGTCGAACGCAAGGCCGACGATTCCTTCCTGTCCAGGCAAGGATGGAACAAGGGCGAGCTCAAGCCCTCCCTGACGGCCGCCCCCCTCTACGGCGGCGTCTGGGCGGTCGGCGGCGGCATGACCATTCCCCTCGGCGTCGTCGACAAGAAGCCGCCCAAGATCGAGGTCAAGTTCCCCTCGACCCCCATCCCCGCCTCCGCGCCCCAGCCCCCGACCGCCGCGGGCGGCGCCCCCGCGCCCTTCTACCTGTCGCCGAACTCCGACGGCGCCCAGGACCTCCTCGAGATCCCGCTCTCGATCAGCGACGAGCGCTACCTCGTCTCCTTCACGATGACCGTCTTCAAGGGCCAGCCCAAGAGCCTCGATCCCGTGTCGATCGAGGAGCTCAAGGCCGAAAAGAAGGCCGAGCGCGAGGCCGCGGCCGGGCAACCCGAAGCCGCCGCCGCCACCCTCGCCGAGGGCGAGCCGGTCCGCGTCATCGCGAACAAGGAAACCCGTCCCGAGACCCAGGGCCTCGAGGGGCTCTGGGCCAGGCTAGGCTACGTGAAGAAGGGCGTTCCCGTCCCCGACAAGCTCGTCTGGAACGGCCGCTCCGAGGACGGCTCCCTCGTGCCCGACGGCGAATATTCCATCCTCATCGAGGCGATCGACGACAACGGCAACCGCGCCG
>JAEUJG010000081.1 GCA_016794765.1 Spirochaetaceae bacterium
GGAGAGGCTCGCGCTCGACGAGATTGATGAGGGGACGGAGCGAGTCCCTGGTCCGGTGCCCGAAGTACCAGTCGAAGAGCTTGGGTTGCCGCGCCTTGAGGAGTCGGGCGAGGCCGATGGTCGCGAGGACGTCGTGCATCGCGTCGTGGGCGGTCTTGTGCGCGACCCCGTTCGCCTTGGCGAGGGCCTCGAGGGTGAAGATCGGCTTCCCCTCCTCGCCCGTCGGCCAGACCAGGCCCTCGGGACGGAGGTCGCGCGCCGCGCGCATGAGGTCCACGAGATCCCAGCGGCCGTTGCCGTTCCTCCATTCCCGCTCGTAGGGATCGAAGAAGTTCCGGTAGAAGAGGCTCCGCAGGAACTCGTCGTCGAACTGGAGGGTGTTGTAGCCGAGGGTCGTCGTGCCCGGCTCCATGAGTTCGGTGCGGACGCGGCGGGCGAGCTCGTAGTCCGTGACGCCCGCCTCCCGGGCCGCCTGGGGCGTGATGCCGTGGACCAGGCAGGCCTGGGGACTCGGCAGGTAGTCGGCGGTCGGCTTGCAGTAAAGGATGAGCTTCTCGCCGACGGGCTCGAAATTCTCGTCGGTGCGGACGCCCGCGAACTGCGCGACGCGGTCATAACGGGGCTCGAGGCCGAAGGTCTCGAGGTCGTACCAGAAAAAACTGCGGGCCATGGGGCGACTATAGCACGCCGCGCCGCGGTCCTAGAAGGCGCGCTTGTTCCGGCGGGCGGATCGGCGGGAGCGAGCCGGACGCCGGCCGGGGAAGGGCTCCTCCGACGCCGTGCGCCGGAGCCAGGCGCCGGCCCGGGCCCGCGTTGACCCCGGGCGGCGGCGGGGCGTATCCTCGAGCGATGCGCGACGAAGAAACCAAGGGGACCGCCCCCGGAACGGAAACCCGACCCGAGGCCCGGCGGACCCTCAAACCGGCCGAAGCGGCGGCCATCGTCGTCGGCGGCGGACCGGCGGGCCTCTTTGCCGCCCTCCGGCTGGCGGAAGGGCTCCGCGAGGCCGGGACGCCGGGCGAGGTCCTCCTCCTCGAGCGGCGGGAGCGGCCGGCGCGGAAGCTCCTCCTCGCGGGTTCGGGGCAGTGCAACCTCAGCCACGCCGGACCGGTGGAAGACTTCCTCCCGCGCTACGGCGGTGGCGCCAAGCCCGGCGCCGCCGGGCGCTTCCTCAAGCCCGCGCTACACGCCTTCACGAACGAAGAGCTCCTGGACTGGTTCCGCGACCGCGGCCTCGAGTTCGAGACCGAGGCCGGGGGCAAGGTCTTTCCCGCGACCCGCCGCGCCTCCTCCGTGCTCGACATCCTCCTCGCCGAATGCGCCCGCCTCGGCGTCCGCCTGGCCGCGGGCTTCCGCGTCCGCTCCGCCGAGCGCGTTGCGGACGGCTTTCTCCTCCGCGCCGCCCGCGCCGAAACCGCCGGGCCGGGAGACGAGGAGGGCTTCAGCGCGCCCCTACTCCTCATAGCGACGGGAGGAGCCTCCTACCCCAAGACGGGCAGCTCGGGGGACGGTTACGCCTTCGCCGCGGCCCTCGGCCACCGCGTGGTCCCGCCCCGCCCCGCCCTTACCTCGGTCCTGATCCGCGGTTTCACCACCACGGGCCTCGCCGGCCTCGCGGGGCTTTCCTTCAGGAACGCGGAGCTCGTCCTCCGGCGCGCCGGGGAAAAGCCGATCCTCCGCTCGGGCGACCTCCTCGTCACGCACGAAGGCTTTTCCGGCCCCCTCATCCTCGACGCCTCGCGCGACATGCGCCCCGGCGACCACCTCGAACTCGGGTTTTCGGGTTGTCCGATCGAGGAGTTCCGCGTCCGCTTCGACGCCGAGCTCAAGGCGGCGCCCCGCGCCCTCGTCAGGACCTCCCTCGCGGCGGCGGGCCTGCCCAAGAGCCTGGCCGAGCGCCTCGTCGAGCTCGCCGGCCTGGCCGCCGAATCGGGCTCGGCGGAGCTGCGCCGCGAAAGCCGCGAAGCCCTCTGCCGCCTGGCCTGCGCCTTCCCCGCAGAAATACGCTCGCTCGGCGGTTTCGACGAGGCGATGGCGACTGCCGGCGGCGTCGACCTCGCGGAGGTCAATCCGAAGACGATGGAGTCGCGCGTCGCGCCCGGCCTCTTCTTCGCCGGCGAAGTCCTCGACGTTGACGGCGACTCGGGCGGCTACAATCTCCAGGCCGCCTTCTCGACGGGGGCCCTGGCGGCGCGGGGCATGCTGGAAAAAGCCCTTGCCGCCCGGAGTTGAACTGAGTATATTCTTTGCACCAAGGAGTGCAAACATGACCTTTGAAAACATCCGCACGAAAACGATCCGCTTCGCCCTGGCCATGCTCTTCGTCGGCTTGGCCGTCGGCGTCTACACCCGCGAAAGTTTCCGCCCCCTCGAAAAGATCCTCGATCCGACGACCCTGGAGCTCGTGCGCGGGCGCGACTTCGTCACCCACGGCCACGCCATCGTCTACGGCTTCGCCCTGCCCCTCCTCCTCCTCGGCGCGAGCGCCCTCCTCAAGGAGCGCTTCGACGGGAAGGCCTGGCAGGCCGTGAACAAGGCCTTCGTCCTCGCGGCCGTCGGCGTCGTCCTCACGCTCGCCCTCACCCTCTACAAGTCGAGCGCCCTCGTCTTCGCCCTCGCGGCGAATCCCGCCGCTCCCCTCCCCGCCATCGACGCGAGCCTCTTCGGCGGCGTCCGCGGCCTCCGCGAAGCCCTGCACACGATCGCCCACGCCCTCTTCGGCGTCGGCTACGTCTGGTGGGGCGCCAAGCTCTGGAAGCGTGCCTGAAGGCTCCCCGGACCGGGCAGCGCGGCGGCGGTCGGCGCGGTTGACGCGGCCGCCGCGACGGTCGCGACGGTCGGGCCGGCCGCCGCCACGGTCGCGGCGGTGGTCGCGGCCGCGGCGCTCAGTAGGCCCGTTCCAACAAGACGCCGAGCTCGGCGTCCGTGAAGGCGCGGGGGCTCGAGCCCCGGCCGCGATAGCCGATCGCGTCGGCCAGGATGCCGGGGAGCTCCTCCCGGGGGACGCCGAGCTCGCGGAGGCGGCCGGGGATGCCGATCGCGCGCGACAGGCGGCGAACGAAGTCGAGCGCGTAGGCGGCCTTTTCGGCCGCTGGCGCGCGGGGATCCAGGACCCCCGGCTCCGCCGCCGCGGCGAACACCTCGCCGAGCCGCGCGTAGGGCCCGTCGGCCGTTTCCGCGCAGGCCTCCATCACGTAGGGAAGGAGGACCGCGTTGGCCGTTCCGTGGGCGACGCCGGTCCGCGCCCCGACGGGATGGGCGAAACCGTGAACCATGCCGAGCCCCGTCTGGCTGAAGGCCATGCCGACGATGGAGCTGCCGAGGGCCATGTCGGCGCCCGCGGCCGCGTCGGAACGGTCCCGGACCGAGCGCTCCAGGCTCCGCGCGACGAGCGCGGCCGATTCCGCCGCGACCGCACGGGTGAGCGGCGTCGCGTTGAGCGACGCGAAGGACTCGACCGCGTGCGTCAGGGCGTCCATGCCCGTGGCTGCCGCGAGCTCCGCCGGCATCGTCGCCTGCAGCCCGGGATCGACGATGGCCGCCCGCGGAAAGAAGAAATCGCTTGAAAGCCCCCGCTTGGAGGAGGAGGCCCGGTCGGTCGTCACCGCCGCCGCGCTCGTTTCGCTGCCGGACCCCGCCGTCGTGGGGACGGCGAGGAGGGGGAGCCCCGGGACCTCGAGCTTGAGCTTGCCGTACAGGAAGTCGCGGAAGGGCGCGCCCGGATGGGGGGCGCCGACCTGGCCGCGACCCGCGTTGGCTTGGTGGACGGAGGCGGCCTTGGCGCAGTCGATGGGACTGCCGCCGCCGTAGGCGACGAGGAAACCGGCCCCGGAGGCGGCAATGCGCTCGGCGCAGGCCTCGACCAGCTCGATGGGCGGATCGCTCGTCGCCTCGGCGAAGAGCTCCACCGCGAGCCCCGCCTCCTCGAGAAGGGCGCGGAGCCGCGCCAGGCCGGCGGAGCGCAGCGTGTGCCCCGTCCCCGTGACGACCAGGACCTTCCGGGCACCGGGCGCCGCGGCGCGGCCCTCGGCCGCGATCTGGGAAAGGGAGCCGGGGCCGAAGACCAGCCGGGTCGGCGAGCGGAAAACGAAGGAATCGGGCATGGGACCTCCGATGCCGCCCACTCTAGCACGCCGTCGCGGGGTCGGCCACGCCCCGGGCCGAGGACGGTGCCCGCCCGCGCGGGCCGCGGCCACACGCCCGGGGACGGTGCCCGCCCGCGCGGGCCGCGGCCGGCGCGGCGGGGGCGCGGCCGGCGCGGCGGGGGACGGAGCTTGCTTCCCTCAATCCGCGGGTGTACAAAAGAAGAACACCGGGAGGGCAAATGAGCAGGGCCTTCGTCGACGAGGACGCCGAACGGGACGGCGAGGCGCCGGAAATCAAGAGTCCGATTCCGCAGGGTTCCCGAAACTACCTAAGCCCCGAGGGCGCGGACCGCCTGACCCGAGAGCTCCATGAACTGGTCGCCGAAGAGCGGCCCCGGATCCTCGCCGACCTGGCTCGCGCGACCGCCGGCGCCGCGGAATCCGATCCCGAAGCGGTCGCGGCCCTGCGCCGCGCCCTCGGCGTCCTCGACCGCAGGGTCGAATACCTGGTGCGGATGTCCCTCCTCGCGGAAGTCCTGCCGAGGCCTCCCGAGGGCTACGACCGCGTCAAGTTCGGGGCGCGCGTCAGGCTTCAGGACGCGACCGGACAGGAATCCTCCTTCCGGATCGTCGGTATCGACGAGGCCGAGCCGGAGAGCGGCCTCATCGGTTGGACCGCCCCCCTCGCCCGCGCCCTCGTCGGCAAGCGCGTCGGAGAGACCGCGACGGCCAAGTTGCCCGGCGGCGACAAGAACTTCCGGATTCTGGCGATCGACTGAAGCTTGGCGGCGACGCCCCGGCCCGACACGCCGAAAAAACTCCTCGCGTTCACGAAGCGTTCACGGATCGTTGCTAGTCTCCATCCGTAACGAGCGAAACCAAGCGAGGTGATTCCATGGGAACGAAGCGATCGATTCTCCGCATCGAAGGCATGACCTGCCCCTCCTGCGCCGCCCGGGTGCGATCGGCGCTCGCGGAGCTGCCCGGCGTCGGCACCGTCTCCGTCGACCTCGCGGGGGCCACGGCCGCGGTCGAGCACGACGTGGACCTGGCCGGAGAGGAAGACTTCCGCGCCGCCCTCGAGGGGGCGGGCTACGCTCTCGGCAAGAGCGGCGCCGCCGGCTTGGCGGGCGCCCTTCCCGCCCTCGGCCTCGGCCTCCTCCTTTCCGGCGCCTATCTCGCGGCGAGTGCCGCCGGTTTCTTCAACGCCATCCCCCGGGTGGACGCCGCCCTCGGCTACGGCGCGCTCTTCCTCGTGGGCCTTCTCTCCTCGGTGCACTGCGTCGCGATGTGCGGGGGCATCGCCCTCTCCCAGAGCATTCCCGGAACCGCCGCGGAGCGGGCGGGAAAGGGCGGTACCGGCCGCCTGGCCCGACTCGAGCCCGGCCTCCTCTACAACCTCGGTCGCGTCCTCGCCTATACCCTGATCGGCGGCCTGGCCGGAGCCCTCGGCTCCGCCTTCGATTTCTCGTCGACGGCGAAAGGCGCCATCACCGCCCTGGCCGCCCTCCTCATGCTCGGCTTCGGCCTCCGGAGCCTCGGGCTCCTCCCGCGGCTTCCTAGGCTCCCGGGCCCGCGCGGGACCGGGACCACCCGCCTCGGCGCCGCCGCTTCGCGCCTTGCCGCCTACCTGCGCCGCCGCGGTCCCTTCGCCGTCGGCCTCCTCAACGGCCTCATTCCCTGCGGCCCCCTCCAAACGATGCAACTCTACGCCCTCGGCGCCGGTGGGTTCCTGGCCGGAGCCCTGTCCCTCTTCGCCTTTTCCCTCGGGACTGTCCCCCTCCTGCTCGGCTTCGGTCTTGCGGCGGCCCTCCTTCCCCGGCGCGCCCTTCCCTTCATCAGGCAGGCGAGCGCCGTCCTCGTCATCGTCCTGGCCTTCGTGACCTTCGGCCGCGCGGCGGCCCTCGCGGGCATTCCCCTCTTCGAACCCGGCGTCGGCGCCCTGTCCCTGGGAGAGGGACGAGCCACCCGCGGAAACCTTCCCGCCACCGAAGTCGGCCTTTCCCTTCGGGGAAGCGCCGGTCCGGGGACAGTGCTCGCCTACGCGGGGACAGAGCTCTCCCCCTCGGGGACAGTGCTCGCCTCCGAGACGGCCGGCAAGCTTCCCGCCGCCAAGCTGGAGGAGGGCTTTCAGTCGATCACGACGGAGTTCAGGGCCAACGCCTACCAGGCCTTTGCCGTGCAGGTGGGCATTCCCGTCAAATGGACGATCCGGATCCGGGCGCAGGACCTCAACGGCTGCAACAATCCCGTCATCGTGCCCGCCTTCAAGCTCAAAAAAGTGCTCGTCCCCGGTGACAATCTTGTCGAGTTCACGCCGACGGCCGAGGGCGTCATACCCTATAGTTGCTGGATGGGCATGATCCGCAGCAGGATCGTCGTCGTCCCGAGCCTGGCGGCGACGGACAAGACCGGCGTTCCCGCCGTCCTCGCCGGATTTGGCGGGTCGGCGGATCCCGGCGCCGCGACGGAAACCCCGTCCTGTTGTTGCTCCCGAGCGGCTGCGGCGGCCGCAAGCGGCGGAACGGGCGAGTAGCCCGTTTTCCCCGGCCGACCCGGCACCCATACATAGCGATTTTAGTATATTATATGGAAGAACCTGCGGAGGATTCGACGATGATACGCGCTCTCCAGCTTTCAATACGCGGCATGACCTGCGCCGCCTGCGCCCAGGCCTCGGAACGGGCGGTGAAAAAGCTTCCCGGCATCGAGGAGGCGGCTGTCAATTTCGCGACCGAACGGCTCCTCGTCAAGTTCGAGGACGGGAAGCTCTCGATCGAAGAGATCAAGAAAGCGGTCGAAAAGGCCGGTTACGAGGCGGTCGAGGACAGCCTCGCCAAGGAAGCGACGATTCCCGTCGGCGGCATGACCTGCGCCGCCTGCGCCAAGGCGATCGAACGCGCGGTCGGCAAGCTGCCGGGCGTCGAGTCGGTCGCCGTCAACCTCGCCACCGAGCGCGCCCAGGTCCGCTGGGACGGCGCCCTCCTCCGCCTCTCCGAGATCAAGGAAGCGATCCGCTCGGCCGGCTACGAGCCCCTCGCCCTCGATTCGGGCGCCAAGGTCGACGAACACCAGAAGGCCAAGGAAAGGGAGACCCGCCTCCTCTGGACCAACTTCGCCGTCTCAGCCTTCTTCTCGCTCCCCCTCCTCTACGTCGCCATGGGCGCGATGCTCGGCCTGCCCATCCCCGCCGGACTCGCTCCCATGCAGTACCCCCTGAGCTACGCCCTCTTCCAGATCGCGCTGGTCGCGCCCGTCCTGGCCGCGGGCCGGCGATTCTACTCGGTCGGCTTCAAGGCCATCCTGCGGGGCGGCCCCAACATGGATTCCCTCATCGCGATGGGCACGACGGCCGCCGTCGCCTACAGCCTCTTTTCGGTCTATCGCATAACGCAAGGCGATTTCGCCCAGGTCGACCACCTCTACTTCGAGACGGCCGGCGTCATCATCACCCTCATCCTCCTCGGCAAGTCCCTCGAGTCGGTGACCAAGGGTCGCACCTCCGAGTCGATCAAGAAGCTGATGGCCCTGAGCCCCAAGACGGCCACCATCCTCCGCGGCGACGCGGAGCTGGAGATCCCCGTCGAGGAGGTCGAGGTCGGCGACCTCGTCCGCGTCCGCCCCGGCGAGAAGATCCCCGTGGACGGCGAGGTGGTCTCCGGCGCGGGCGCCGTCGACGAGTCGATGCTGACCGGAGAGAGCCTGCCGGTCGACAAGGCCGCGGGCGACAAGGTCGTCGGCGCCAGCGTCAACAAGAACGGCGCCCTCCTCTTCCGCGCCGAGCGCGTCGGCGCCGAAACCGCCCTCTCGCGCATCGTGAAGCTGGTGGAGGACGCGCAGGGCTCGAAGGCGCCCATCGCCCGGATGGCGGACGTGGTCTCCGGCTGGTTCGTCCCCATCGTCTTCGGCCTCGCCGTCGCGGCCGCCCTCGCCTGGGCGCTCGCCGGGCACGACGCCGCCTTCTCCCTTACCGTCTTCGTCGCGGTGCTCACCATCGCCTGCCCCTGCGCCCTCGGCCTGGCCACGCCCACCGCGATCATGGTGGGCACCGGCAAGGGCGCGGAGCACGGCGTCCTCTTCAAGTCCGGCGCCGCGCTCGAGACCGCGCACCGCGTCGACATGGTCGTGTTCGACAAGACGGGCACCCTCACGCGGGGCCGCCCCGAGCTCACCGACCTCGCCCCCTCCGGCGGCTTCTCCGCGGGCGACCTGCTTTCGCTCGCGGCCTCGGCGGAGCGCGGGTCCGAGCATCCCCTCGGCGAGGCGATAGTCCGCGCCGCCGAGGCGCGCGGCGCGGCCATCCTCCCCGCGGAGGACTTCGCCGCCCTGCCCGGCCAGGGCATCAAGGCGAAGGTCGGCGGACGGCTGGTCCTCATCGGCAATCCCCGCTTCCTCGCGGCGCGGGGCGTGGACGCCGCCGCGGGAGTCCCCGAGGCCGAGCGGCTTTCCGGCCAGGGCAAGACGCCGATGTTCGTCGCGGTCGACGGCGCGTTCGCCGGCCTCGTCGCGGTCGCCGACGTCGTCAAGGAATCGAGCGCCGCGGCCGTCGCCGCCCTCCACGCCATGGGCGTCGAGGTCGCGATGATCACGGGCGATTCCGGCCGCACCGCGGCCGCGATCGCCGCCCAGGTCTGCATCGACCGCGTCCTCGCTGAGGTCCTGCCCCAGGACAAGGCCGCCGAGGTGAAGAAACTCCAGGCGGAGGGCAGGAAGGTCGCGATGGTCGGCGACGGCATCAACGACGCGCCGGCCCTCGCGCAGGCCGACGTGGGCGTCGCCGTGGGCTCGGGCACCGACGTGGCGATGGAGAGCGCCGACATCGTCCTCATGCGGAGCGACCTCCTGGACGTGCCGACCGCCTTCAAGCTCTCGAAGAGCGTCATCCGCAACATCAAGCAAAACCTGTTCTGGGCCTTCGGCTACAACGTGCTCGGCATCCCGGTGGCCGCCGGTCTCCTCTACGCCTTCGGCGGCCCCCTCCTGAACCCCATCATAGCGGCGGCCGCCATGTCCATGAGTTCGGTTTCGGTATTGACCAACGCGCTTCGACTGAAGCGATTCAAGCCCTACGGGGCGCAAGGAGCGAAAGCATGAGAAAGCTGTTGACGATAGAGGGAATGAGCTGCGGACACTGCGTCATGCGCGTGAAGTCCGCCCTGGGCGGCGTCGCGGGCGTCACGTCCGTCGACGTGGACCTCCTCAAGAAGAGCGCGATGGTCGAGGGGGAGGCCCTGGACGAGGCCGCCCTCAAGGCCGCCGTCGTCGATTCCGGCTATCGCGTCGCGAAGGTTATGCCGTGAGGGCCGCTCGGATCGCGGGCCTCGTCCTGGCCGCCGCGGCCGTCGCCGCGGCCCCGGCCGGCTGCGCAAGGACCGACGTGGTCGCCAAGTTCGCCAAGACCTCCTTCGCCGCGCTCGCGGAGGCCTCCAAGGACCGCGTGGCCTGGAACGAGGAGGGGGGCGCCTGGTCCCTCGCCTCCCCCGCGGGCGACCTCATCCTGGTCGCCGCCGACTTTTCGCGGAACGGCGCGGCTGGCGGCATGGCCGACATGGACCGGCCCGACGTGGAGTTCTCCCTCGACGCGGCGCCCTTCCTCGCCGCCGGCCTCGACCCCGCCAAGCTGCCGGCCGCGGAAGGCGTCAAGTACGAAATCGAGGAGGGACGCTTCATGCTCCACTTCGAACTGGGGAGCGCCGCGTTCGCCGCCTCGGCCAAAAAATCCCTGCCGGAGGCCTTCGCCGAGATCCTGCGGACCGAGCGCCCCAGGATCGGCTATCACGCCGCCCTGGACCACTACGGAAT
>JAEUJG010000138.1 GCA_016794765.1 Spirochaetaceae bacterium
GTCGCGGAAAAGGCCCTGGGCCAGCGGATGGGCTCGGTCGTCGTCCTCAAGCCCTCCACCGGCGAAATCCTGGCCCTCGTCTCCTATCCTTGGTTCAACCCGAACCTTTTCACCGGCCTCGGCGCCGGCAACGCCTACGCCAAACTCCTTGCCGATCCGAACACGCCCCTCTTGAACCGCGCCATCCAGTCGAGTTACCCGCCGGCCTCGACCTTCAAGACCGTCCTCACCGCCGGCATCGTCGAGGAGAAGGCCTTTCCGCTCGACAAGAAGATCCTCTGCCAGGGCGAGGTGACCTACGGCGACCGCGTCTTCCGCTGCCACATCAGGCGGCCGGGGCACGGATGGCTGGACCTGGAAGGCGCCCTGGCGCAATCCTGCGACATCTATTATTGGCAGGTCGGCCGCGACAATCTCGGCGTGGAACGCATCGTCACCTACGCCAAGGAGTTCGGCTTCGGCAGGATGACCGGCATCGACCTGCCCGGCGAGATCGAGGGCTTCGTGCCGACGCCGCAGTGGAAGGAACGCCGCTTCCACGAGAAGTGGCTCGGCGGCGACACGATGAACCTCTCCATCGGCCAGGGCTATCTCCTGGCGACCCCCCTCCAGGTCGCCGACATGATGGCGATGGTCGTCAACGAAGGCGTCATCTACCGGCCCCACCTCCTCAAGGAACTCCGCGAGCCGGTCTCCGGCGCCATCACGCGCAGCGTCGAGCGGGAGGAACTCCTCCGTTCGCGGATCTCCAAGGAAACCTTCCAGGTCCTCAAGAAGGACCTGCGCACGACCGTCACCTCGGGCACGGTCCGCTTCCCGATGAGCACCAAGGCGGTCAACGTGGCCGGCAAGACGGGCACGGCCGAGGTCGGGCTCAAGGATCGCTGGCACTCCTGGTTCGTCTCCTACGGCCCCTCCGACGGCCCTCCCGAGGACGCCATCGTCGTCGTGGTCATGGTCGAGGCCAGCAACGCCTGGGAGTGGTGGGCGCCCTACGCCTCCAACATCATCTACCAATCGGCTTTCGCCGGCCAAAGCTACGACGAGGCGGTGGACGCCCTCGGTCTCCGCTATCTCGTACCGCGCGGGGAGCGCCAAGAATGAGTTCGCTGAAATCCTCCTTCGCCGAGATCGACCTGCCTACCCTCGGCGCCACGCTCGCCCTCGTCGTCATCGGCATCCTGTCCATCTACTCCTCGGGCATCACCGCCGAGGGCGTCCTCGTCTCCCGCGAATACCTGAAGCAGATACTCTGGTCGGTCTCGGGGCTCCTCCTCATGGCCCTGATGGTCGCCTTCGACTACCAACGCTACAAGGATTACTCCTTCTTCATCTACGTCTTCTTCATCATCGTCCTCGTCTATACGCGGCTTTTCGGCCGCGTCGTCAACGGCGCCCGCGCCTGGCTCGGCATCGGCGAGGTCGGCATCCAGCCTTCGGAATTCGCCAAGGTCGCCGTCATCCTCTTCCTGGCCCAGTATCTCGAAGCTTCGGAACACGAAAACCCCCTGCGGCGCCTCCTCGTCTCCTTCGGCATCGTCCTCCTGCCGGTCGGCCTCATCCTCTCCCAGCCGGACTTCGGCACCTCCCTGGTCTTTTTCCCGATCCTCATCTTCATGATCTTCGTGGCGGGACTGGACCGGCGCTACATCATCTTCATCCTGGCTACCGGCTTCCTGACCATCTTCCTGACCGTCCTTCCGCTCTGGGAGAAATACATCCTTCCAAACCCGACGCGCTTCCTCTTCGTGCTCTACAAGGCGCCCTATTCCTACTTCCTCATCGCCGCGGCCTTCCTGGTCCTGGCGCTTTCCGCCTGGGGCTATGTCTCCTACAAGAAGAGCTATTATTTCTGGATCTCCTACGCCGCCCTCGTCGTCGCCGGCTCCCTGACCGCCTCGGTCCTGGCCCACAAGGCGCTGAAGGAATACCAGATCATGCGCCTCATCGTCTTCATGGATCCCGCCATCGATCCGCGGGGCTCGGGCTGGAACATCCTCCAATCGATCACGGCGATCGGTTCGGGCGGCTTTTTCGGCAAGGGCTATCTCCAGGGCACGCAGAGCCACTACCGCTACATACCCCAGCAGAGCACCGACTTCATCTTCTCCATCGTCGCGGAGGAGTGGGGCTTCCTCGGCGGCTTCCTGGTCTTCGGCCTCTTTTTCATCCTGATGCGCCGCTGCGTCGGCCTCCTCAAGAGCGTCCGCGACCGCTACGCGGTCTACGTCGTGGCGGGCATCATGGGCATGCTCTTCTTCCACTTCGTCATCAACGCCGGCATGGCGATGGGCATCATGCCCATCACCGGCATTCCCCTCTTTTTCCTCTCCTACGGCGGCTCCTCGCTCTGGGCCGTCCTCATGGCCGTGGGCATCCTCCTCGGCATCTCCGCCCGAAGGTATAGAATGTGAAGCAAACGACACGCATACGTCCTCTCGAAGCGCTCGGCGACCGTCTCCTGACGGTGGAAAAGCCGGCGCGCTATCTCGGCGGCGAACTCGGCTCCATCTCCCGCGAGGGAGGCGAAGGCGAGCTGCTCGTCGCCCTTTCCTTTCCCGACCTCTATGAGATCGGCATGTCGAACAACGCCATCCGCATCCTCTATGAGGGCCTCAACGCCCGTTCCGGCGTCCGTTGCGAACGCGTTTTCGCGCCGGCCCCCGACTACGAGGCCCTGCTCCGCGAGTCGGGCCTGCCGCTCACGACCCTGGAGGGCGGCCGTCCCCTGCGGGAGGCCGACATCCTCGGCTTTTCCCTCGGCTACGAGCTGGCGGCGACCTCCCTGCTTTCCATCCTGGAAACCGGCGGCATTCCCCTGCGCGCGGCCGAACGCGGCGGGGACGACCCAATCGTCATCGCCGGCGGCCCCGCCATCTCGAATCCGCATCCCTTTGCCCTCTTTCTCGACGCCGCCTACATCGGCGAGGCCGAGGCCGCCTTCTACGAGGTGGTTGAGGAACTCGCCGTCCTCAAGAAGGCCGGCGCGGGAAGGTCCGAGCTCCTTGCCCGACTCGCCAAAGAGAGCGCCGTTTGGATGCCGGCCCGCCCGGCCCCCGCGCCCGCGCCAGGCAAGAAGGCCTTCCGGGCCATCTTTAACGGCTTCTCCGAGACGGTCTACGACACCGCCCGCCCGATTCCCGTCGTGAAAGCGGTCCAGGACCACGGCACCGTCGAGATCATGCGCGGTTGTCCCAACGGATGCCGCTTCTGCCACGCCGGCTACTACTATCGGCCTCAGCGCATGAAGCCCTATTCCGTGATCAGGCGCGAGGTGGAAAACCTCGTGGTCCGCGGCGGCCACAAGGAGATCACGCTCGCCTCCCTTTCCTCGGGCGATTACGAGGGCATCGCGGAACTCCTCGCCGAGCTCAACAAGGAATGGGGCGGGAGGGGGGTCTCCTTCCAGCTGCCGTCCCTCAAGGTGAACAGCTTCACGCTGCCCCTCATAGAAGCCTTGTCGGAAGTCAGGAAGAGCGGCCTCACCTTCGCCGTGGAAACCCCGGTCGACGCCTGGCAGCGCATCCTCAACAAGGACGTCTCCTTCGAGCGGACCGTCGCCATCCTTGAGGAGGCGCGAAACCGCGGCTTCAAGCAGGCCAAGTTCTACTTCATGATCGGCCTTCCCGTGCCCGAGCGCGGCAAGGGCGAGGTCGAGGCCATCGTCGAGATGATCGGCCGCCTCCTCGAGCGCGTGCCGATGCAGCTCAACGTCAACGTCGGCGTCTTCGTTCCCAAGCCCCATACGCCTTTCCAGTGGGCCGGCCAGCTTGGCGAGATGGAAGCCCTCGAGGCCGTCAACGCGCTCCGCTCCGCCCTGCGCCGCTACAGGACCGTCAAGCTTTCCTACCACTCGCCCTTCGTTTCCGTCCTGGAGGGCGTCATTTCCCGCGGCGACGAAAGGGTAGGGGAGATCCTCCTCGAGGCCTATCGCCGGGGCGCGCGCCTTGATGCCTGGGAGGAGCGCTTTGACCGGGAGCTGTGGCGCGGCGCGATCGAGAGCGCCGGCTGGGACGTGATCGGCGAGATCCTTGGCGCGAAGGAACTCGACGCGCCTCTTGTCTGGGACGATGTCAACATCCGCGTCGGGAAAAAAACACTTCAGGAAGAGTATCGGCGCGCCCTGGCCGGCGAACTCACTTCCATTTGTTCACAAAATTGCACAGATCCCTGCGGCGCCTGTTCGGACGAAGGCGGTGTTGTATTAAATAGTGAACATGTTGAAGCGGATTCCGCAAAAGAAGCCTATCCGCCGGCCTTTTTTCGCCGTCCCGAAAGAAAACTTGCCTCCATGGTTAAGAGTCGCTTGGTCTTCCGCATCGAAAAAACCGGCATAGCCACCCTGTATCACCATCTGGGCATCGTAGAGGCCTTTGACCGGGCATTTAGGATGCTGGATCTCCCCTGTGCCTATTCCGAGGGCTTCAATCCGATGCCGCGCTTCGAGATCGTCCAGCCTTTGCCGATCGCCGTAGCGGCGCGGGGCGAGGTGGCGGCGCTGCTCCTGGCCCTCGATCCGGCTGAAGCCCTAGAAGCCCTGTCCGGACTTGACGGGCTCAGGGCGGCTCTCAACGAGCGTCTACCCGAGGGGCTTGCGGTCGCCGAAATCCGGATCTACGGCCAAAAGCCTAACTCCAAGATTCATAGCCTCGGTGGGCTGTCCTGGGGCTCGGAATACCTCGTCGGGGCCAAGGAAGGCGCGCCGCTTGCAGGGGAGGTCTTGGCAGCGGCCATCGCCGCGAGGATCGCCGAACTCGGGATTGGGGGCGCCTTTGCCCGAGTCGCCGAAGCCGAGGGACCGGGACTCGTCCTTGTCAGGTTGCCCGACCCCAAGAGCAAGGACTACGGCCTTATCCGCATTCTCGAATCCCTGATCGAGGCTCGCCCCGTGCAGGGACTGTTCTCGCTGGAGCGCGTCAACTGCCTGGCTCTCGCCGCGGGCGGCAAGGCGGCGGGGGAGCCTTTGAGCTACTTCGAAGCCTTTGAGTCTTTGGCTACCTAAAGTCCGTACTGCAAAGTTTGTTCCCATGTTGACTCCCGGCTCAACTTGCCTTGCCGCCTTGGCCGTATCGGCAGGGGCGGCTTTTTGTTGGGTAGGGCTCCGCCGGCCTGATTGCACGAAAGGAAGCTCGCTAGAAAGTAGACAGAATGTACATTAGGCGAAGTAAAGGGGATGAAAACACCGAGCCTGAAGCGTCAACCCTATTTCGGACTCTTCAATGCGCGCTTATGGGAATGGCCGTGTAGGTCGTTCCGTTGGGGAAGACCGCAGGCATGCTCGTGGTGGTCTTGATGGTGCCGATGTCGAAACCGTAGGCTATCCCGAAGGCCACGAGGTACAAGGTCGTGCTTGAAGCTACCGTCGAACCGGAATAATCGACGTCAGTGCCGCTCCAGGTGGCGCCAGGGCTGCTATCGTAAAAAGTCTTTCCCGAGGCGCGCTTAACCGGTGAGCCGACGGAAGCATTGTTGATATAGAGGGTCCAGTCGCCCTCCGCGCTCAAGGCGACGCGGAAATTCGAGCCATCACCCACCTTGAGGAGCGGGAGCGGATAGGCCGCGGAGGGTTCGCGAATCGGATTGAACGCATAGCCGTAATAGCTCGGGAAGGTGCCGCTCGTCAGCTGGTTCTGGAGCACGCTCGGCGCCGTGCTGGAACTGTTGGCGGCGGAATAGATGGCGGATGCGATCCCGTCGGCCTTAGCCTTGTCCTCGAAGACGCGGTAGTAGATTTCGTAGCCGAGAAAGGCGGCATCGCTGTTGTTGGTGGAATGGGTGAGATAGAGGTTGTTGTCGCCCGAGTTCGCTACCGACGGGGGATAATAGTACGAGTAGCTGTCTATCCCGCAGGCGCCGAGGAGGATGAGGGAAAACATGGCAAGCGTCGCCGCCGGGCGCGATCGCCCGCGGCGACGGACTGTTCGGCCTCCCCCGCTACTTGCCCTTTCCATGTCCCTTGCCGGCGGCGAGGATCGGCGGATCGAGGGGGCCGACGCAATCGACGAGCTCGTAGATGAGGACGGGCTTGTTCTTGCCCTTGACGCGGATGTTGTCGAGCTCGCGCACGACGAAATGGTCCTTGACGAGGCCATAGGTGAACTCGCTGATGATGATGTTGGTGCCATATTCCTTGTTCGTGCCTTCGAGCCGGGCGCCCAGGTTGACGTTGTCGCCCATCAAGGTGTAGTTCATGCGGATCGGCGAGCCCATGTTGCCGACGGTCATGATGCCGGAATTGAGGCCGATGCCGATGTTGATGCGGATCGCCTCCGGCCAGCCCTCGTTGAGCTCCCGGAGCTTTTGCATCTGCCGCAAGGCGCACTTGCAGGCCAGAACGGCGTGGTCTTCCTGCGGGAGGGGCGCGCCCCAGAAGCACATGACCTCGTCGCCGACGTACTTGTCGAGGGTGCCGCCGTACT
>JAEUJG010000163.1 GCA_016794765.1 Spirochaetaceae bacterium
GATGGGTCGCGGCCCCTCCCGGGCGGCCTCGATCAGCTGATTGTCTCCGGACTCACTTCCACTTCGGGAAGGGATAGACCGGGGTGGAGGTCTTGGCCTCGAGCGGCCAGATGACTTCCTGGCGGCCGTTCTGCCACTGCAGGATCTTCTGGCGCTTGATGCCCTGGTGGGCGATTACGTTGGACTTGGTGAAGGTGATCACCTCGCCGAGCGGGGAATCGTACTTCGTCGCCTCGAGGGCCTTGATGAGGGCGGCCGTGTCGGTGCCGCCCGCCGCCTTGATGGCGTCGGCGAGGATGTAGATCGCGGAGTAGGAGAGCGGCGCGAAGTAGGTCTGGGGCTCTTCCTTGAACTTCTTGACGAAGCCGTCGTAGAACTTCTTGCTCGCCTTGTTGGTGTCGTTCATCGCGGGAGCCCACATGCCGTAGAGCATGACGTTGGCGGAGAGCTTGGAGGTGCCGAAGCCGATCGGCCATCCGGGGGGCGCCCCGAGGTAGATGCCGGGGCTGAACTTCATCGCCTTGGCCTGCTCGAGCATGGGGAGGGCGTCGGCGTCGTAGCCGGCCCAGAGGTAGAGGTCGGGCTTGAAGTCCTTGGCCGCCTCGAGGACCGCCGCGTAGTCGCCGCCGCCGAGGGCCGCGCTCTTGAAGGGCGCGCCGTCGATGACGTAGCGGCCGCTCTCGCCGAAGAGCTTCTTGGTCGCGTCCCAGGAGGCCTTGCCGAAGGCGCCCTCCTCGTAGGCGAGGAAGATCTTCTTGATCTTGACGTTCTTGTAGGTCGCCTGGATCGCGTCCCAGCCCTCGGCGTAGGAGGCGCCCTGGTTGTAGTCCCAGGGGTGGAGGTGGAAGTACCAGTTGGCGTCGGCGCCGAGGGCGTTCTCCACCGTGTAGCTGGCCGCGCCGGTGGACATGACGACCTTGCCGTACTTCTTGAAGGCCGGGATCTTGCCGAGCTCCGCGCCGGAGCCCATGCCGCCCACGAGGACGTCGACGTTGTCCACGGTGACGAGCTTCTCGACGGCCGCGGCGGCCTTGTCGGCCTTGAGCTCGTCGTCCACGACGACCAGCTCGAGCTGCTTGCCGAGGACGCCGCCCGCGGCGTTGATCTCCGCGACGGCGAGCTGGGCGGCCATGCTGCCCTGCTTGCCGGTGATGTCGGAGAGCGGCCAGATCCCGCCGATCTTGATGGTGCCCTGGGCGAAGGCCGAGGCCGCGACGAGGAGCGCCGCGACGATGGCAAAGGCTTTCTTCATGAACCTGCCTCCTTGGGGGAAGGCTTCTTCCCCCGGATTCGATATCGATCCGCGTCCGTCGTCCCCGCGAAGGAGGAAGCCCCGGCCGCGCCGTTCCCGATGCGAGAGACTAGAGTACGAGGCCCCCGTCGACGCGGATGACCTGGCCCGTGATGAAGGCCGAATCCTCCGAGGAGAGGAAGAGCACCGCGTTGGCGATGTCCTGGATCTCGGCCAGGCGGCCGAGGGGCGTGCGCGCGATGAAGGGCTCAAGCACCTTCTCCGGCACGGTGGCGATCATCGGCGTGCGGGTATAGCCCGGGGACACGCAGTTCGCGCGGACCTTGGCGCCCTTGCGCGCGAACTCCTTGGCCCAGCCCTTGGTCATCGCGACCACGGCGCCCTTCGTGGCGGCGTAGTTGGTCTGGCCGATGTTGCCGTCGAGCCCGACGATGCTGGAGATGGAGACGATGGAGCCGGAGCCGCCCTCCATCATGATCGGCGCGACGGCGCGGGTCATGATGAAGACGCCCTTCAGGTTGACGTCGATGACGGCGTCCCATTCGGCGTCGCCCATCTTCTGGATGAGGGCGTCGCGCGTGATGCCCGCGTTGTTGACGAGGACGTCGATGCGGCCGTGCTCGGCCTTGATGCGCTCCACGAGGGCGGCGACGGCCGCCGCGTCGGTCACGTTGACCACCGCGCCCTTGATGGCGGGGTGGGCCGCCTCGAGGGACGGGAAATCCGCGTCGTTGACGTCCAGCGCCCAGACGCGCGCCGCGCCCTCCCGGGCGAAGGTCTCCGCGATGCCGCGGCCGATGCCGCGCGCGCCGCCGGTGACGACGCACACCTTGTCTTTCATTCGCATGGCATATCCTCCGTACTTGGTCTCATTCGGCGCAGGGGCCCCACCGGATCACGGTGGAGGCCCAGACGAAGCCGAGCCCGGCGCCGACGAAGACGACGTTGTCGCCGTCGCGCACCTTGCCGGCCGCGAGGCCGAGCTCGAGCGAAAGCACCTGGTCGTTCTGGCCGATGTGGCCGTAGTCCTCGAGGTAGGTCGTGCGCTCGGGCCCGAGGCCGAGCTCGGCCAGGACGGCCTCGTGGGCGCTGCGCTTGAAGTGCAGGATCGCGAGGTAGTCGATGCCGCCGCGGGGCGCGGAGGCGGGAATGCCGCTCCTCGCCACGGCCTCGCGGATCACCGCGTAGAAGTTGGGCATCGTCACCTCGCCGAGCTTGCCCTTGAAGGCGCCCTCGTCGGGCACGGTGAAATGCGCGCGCTCGAGGTCGCCGTCCCGGGGCGGCCAGGCCTTGGTGCCGAGGGTCGGCACGACGCACATCTCGGAGAGGGAGCCGTCGCCCCGGAAGGCGGAGGCGAGGACGGCGTTCCTGCCGGCGTTCTTCCGGAGGACGAGGGCCGAGCCGCCGGAGCCGATGTCGAGCATGAAGCGCGTCGCGGGCTCCGCGGGATCGATGAGGTCGTTGTTCCGGTAGCCGGAGACGAGGAGGACGGTGCGGAGATCCTCGCGGGCGAGCATGAGGGACTTGGCCACCTCGAGGGCGGTCATCATGGAGCCGCACATGGCCTCCATGTCGAAGCTCCAGGCCCGTTTCGCGCCGAGCCGCTCGGACACGTAGAGGCCGGCGAGCCAGCAGGGATAGTCCTTGTGCTGGGCGCCGCACCAGATGACGAGATCGATCTCCTCGGGCGCGATGCCCGCGACCGCGACGGCCTTCCGGGCGGCCTCGAGGCCCATGAGCCCGGTGCTTTCGGCGGCCGAGGCGACGGGCTTGCGGTTCACGCCCATCTTCTTGGCGATCACTTCTTCGGGAACGCCGGAGGCGGCGGAAAGCTCGGCGGCGGATGTGAAATGTTCGGGAAGCCAGGTTCCGAGGCCGATGATCCCGACGTGCATGGAAACCTCCGCGTGAAATATGAATCGACTCTCATTCTTATCTAATGCCATTTGGCGGAACCGTCAAGCCGAAAAAAGTAATTTCTTTTGGATCGAATAACCGGAAAACAGGATTTTTAATCACTTCTACAATAAGAAGCAACACTTCTTGTCGCCTGGGCCGGTTTTTTCAAATTGTCATTGCAGGATTTTCAGACTCCAGATATACTCGATTACATATTCCGATTCACCTCTCACCGCAGGAGCCGCGAATGTCCAAGGCTGACCGATCGGGCCTTCCCACCGAAGAGCAACTTCTCGACGCAGCCGTCGGCCTCTTCGCGCAAAAATGGTACGGCACCGTTTCCGTCGCCGAGATCTGCCGCAGCGCCGGTCTTTCGAACGGGGTCTTCTACCGCTACTTCGAAAACAAGGAAGTCCTGTTCAAGCGCATCCTCGAGCGCGTCCTCGAGCTCCTCAAGACCGCCGTGGAAGGCGCCTCGGGAGCCGGCCCGAAGGAGCGGCTCGAGGACCTCGAGGAGCGGGTCCTGCGCTTCTCCGCCGAGCATCCCGACCTCGTATCCGTGTTCCGCGAGGGCCAATACCGCTACTTCGACTACGAGCGCCGCCTCGTCGCCCTCTACCTCCGCGCCCTCGGCCAGGCCCTTGGCCGCGGAGTCGAGCTCGCCGAATACCTCTTCGCCCTCGGGGGCCTGCGCTTCTGCGCCACCCAGCGTGTCTACAACGGCGCGGCCATCGATCCCGCCTCCATCCTCGCCATCGTCGAGAAAGGCCTCTTCCGCGGCATGGATTTCGACCCCGAGCTCGTCTTCGGCGGCACGGCCACCCCCCTGCCCCTCCCCCTCGACCAGGACGCCAGGGCGCGACTCCTCAAGTCGGGCAAGCGCCTCTTCGGCGAAAAGGGCTACTACGAGACGAACATCCACGACGTGACGGGCGCCGCCGGCCTTTCCGTGGGCGCTTTCTACACCTACTTCGCGTCGAAGGAAGTCTTCTACGCGGAGATCATCGAGATGGTGGGCAAGCAGGTCCGCGGCTTCATCGCCCGGAACCTCGCCCCGGCCGCCGGCCCGAAGCCTCTCAACCGCCTCGAGCGCGAGCTCCGCGGCCTCTGGCTCTGGCTCGTCTACCTGTCCATCGACAAGGACTGCTACGCGATCGTGCGCGAGGCGGAATTCGTCCTGCCGGACGCCGTGCGCGACTATTACGGCCGCTTCGTCGCGGGCTACCGCAAGAATCCCGAGGGCAACGCCGCGCCCGGCTCGGGCATCGACGACGGCACGGCGATCGAGTTCCTCCTCGGCGTCGCCCACTACGCGGGCATCGAGGTCGCCTTCGACGAGTCGCCCGTCAACGCGCGCGCCGTCGTCGAGGCCATCGGCCGCTACCTCGGGCGCGGCTTCTCCGAATACCTTTCCTAGGGAGGAATCATGGCCAAGGCCAGGATCGTCGGCACGGGCGGCTACGCGCCCGGGGAGCCGATCGGCAACGAGGAACTGAAGCGTCTCGCCCGCGTCGAATTCGACGCGGAAAAGCTCGAGGCGAAGATCGGCATCAAGGCCCGGCACGTCGCCCGGCTCAGGGGCACGGGCGAAAGCACCGCCGACTTCGCGGAGAAGGCGGCGCGGGCCGCCCTGGCCGACGCGGGCGTCGGGGCGGAGGAGGTCGGCCTCTTCGTCGTCGCGACCGACACGCCCGAGTACATCTCGCCCGCGACCTCGATCCTCCTCCAGGGCCGCCTGCAGGGCGGCGAGGCCGAGTCCTTCGCCTTCGACGTGGGCGCCTCCTGCGCCAGCTTCGTGAGCGCCCTCGACGCGGCGGCGAGGATCCTCGCGACCGACGCCTCCAGGCGCTACGCCCTCGTCGTCGGCGTCTACGACATGCCCGCCTACGCGCGCGACGGGGACGCCTTCGCCTGGTCCATCTTCGCCGACGGAGCGGGCGCCGTCCTCCTCGAGCGCGTCGGCGAAGGGGAAGCGGCCGGCTACGTGGACGGCGTCTTCCGGGCGGACGGCACCCAATGGAACTACGTCGGCGTCTACGCGGGCGGCGCGCGGAAGCCCGTGACCCGGGAACTTCTCGACGCGGGCACCTACGGCCTCGAGCTCCTCCAGCGCTTGCCCGGCGACCGCAACGTGAAGCTCTGGCCGCCCCTCGTGCGGCGCCTCCTCGAGAAGGCCGGGGTCGGCCTCGGCGAGGTGGACCATTTCATCTTCACGCAAATCAACCGTTCCGTCATCGAGGAGGTCATGGGACTCCTCGGCCGGCCGATGTCCGACACGACCTGCGTCATGGACCGCTACGGCTACACGGGCTCCGCCTGCGTGCCGATGGCGCTGGACGCCGCCCGGCGCGAGGGCAGGGTCAAGGAGGGCGACCTCGTCGTCCTCGTCGCGTCGGGAGCCGGCTTCGCCGTCGGCGCGAACCTCGTTCGCCTATAAGCATCGCACAACGCCAAGGAGAGCGACATGGGTTGGGAAGAGATCTACAAGAGCAAGCTGGTCGGCGTGGACGAGGCGGTCGCGCTCATCAAGAGCGGCGACGACGTCATCGTCGCGCAGTGCGCGTCGGAGCCCCAGGGCTGCATGTCGCGCTTCCATACGATCGCGGACCGCGTGGAGGACGTGCGCGTCTTTTCCGTCCTCACGCTGAAGCCCTACGACTTCTACATGAAGCCCGAGATGCGCGGCCGCTTCGAGCTCGCGTCCTGGTTCCACGCGCCCGGCTCGCGGCAGGCGCTCAAGGCCGGGGCGGGCACCGTCACCTACGTCCCGAACATGCTGCACCGCTCGGCGACCGACCGCATCCACGCGCGGAGGCCGGACATCTTCTTCGGCACCTGCACGCCGCCGGATCGGCACGGCTTCGTGTCGCTCTCCCTCGGCATCACCTACGAGAAGGACATCATCGACGCGGCCAAGACCGTCGTCCTCGAGGTCAACCCGCGCCTGCCGCGGACCTTCGGCGACACCCAGATCCACGTCTCCCGCGCGGACCGCTTCGTGCTCCACGACCAGGAAGTGCCCACCCTCCCCGCCCCGACGCCGAGCGCCACGGATCTCGCGATAGGCGGCCACATCGCGGAGCTCGTGGAGGACGGCTCCACCATCCAGCTCGGCATCGGCGGCATCCCGAACGCGGCCGCCCTGGCCCTGCGCGGCAAGCGCGACCTCGGCGTCCACACGGAGATGCTCGTCGACTCGATGATGGAGCTCTACGAGATGGGCGTCATCACGAACGAGCGGAAGTCCCTCATGCGCGGCAAGTTCGTCTGCACCTTCGCGATGGGCTCGCGGAAGCTCTACGACTGGCTGGACGACAACGTCGCCGTCCAGTTCGAGCGCGGGCGCTGGGTCAACGATCCCGCGGTGGTGCGCCAGAACTCGAGGATGGTCTCCATCAACACCTGCCTCATGGTCGACCTGACCGGCCAGGTCGCGAGCGAATCCATCGGCCCGGCCCAGTACTCCGGCACCGGCGGCCAGGCCGACACGGCGATCGGCGCCGTCGAGGGGCTCGACGGCCTCGGCAAGTCGGTCATCGCCTGCTACAGCACGGCCAAGGAGGGCGCGGTTTCCACCATCGTGCCGATGCTGCCCGAGGGCAGCGCGGTCACCCTCCACCGGGCGAACGTGGACCACGTCGTCACGGAGCACGGCATAGCGCGCCTCCGCGGCCGCACCGTGCGCGAGCGCGTGCGCGAGCTCGTCGCCGTGGCCCATCCATCCTTCCGCGCCGAGCTCGAGGCCCAGGCCCGCAAGCTCGGCTACCTCTAGGCCGGGAATCCCGCGCCCGCCGGCGCCCGCCGGCGGCCGCCGGCGCCCGTCCGAGCCCGGCCCGCGCGGGCAGGGCAGGGCAATCCGGTAGCCCCGGGGGGCGGGCCGCCCGTTGCGCGGAGGGCGGCCCGCGCGCTATCCTCGAGGCGTGTTGACCGACGCCCACCTTCACTTCGTCGACCTCGCCGGGCGCGACCCGGGCTTCGCCGCCGCCTACGCGGCGGGGCCCTACCTGGCCTGCGCGGCGAGCCACGACGAGGAGGAATTCCTGGCCACCGAGGCCCTGGCCGCCCCGCCGCCGGGCGGGCGGGGCCTGCGCTTCGCCGCGAGCTTCGGCATCCACCCCCAGTGGGCAGTATGGAAGCACGCCGACTTCCTGGCCGGCCTCTGCGCCGCGGGAAGGATCGCAGCCATCGGCGAGGCGGGCTTCGACCTTTTCGGCGACCGCCCCGAGCGCGTCCGGAACGAGGGGAACCTGAAGGTCCAGCGGGCGGTCTTCGAGTTCCAGCTGGGGCTCGCCCGACGCTGGGACCTGCCGATGGTCCTCCACGTCCGCAAGGCGGCCGACCTCGTCTTCGCCTACGCCAGGGAACTCGCCGCGCTTCCCGCCGTCGTCATGCACGCCTACTCGGGCACGGCCCGCGAAGCGGCCGACCTCCTGGGGCGGGGCGTGCCGGCCTACTTCTCCTTCGGCGCCTCCCTCGCCAACGGCCACAAGCGCGCGATCGAAGCCTGCGCCGCGCTGCCGGCGGACCGGCTCCTCGCGGAGACCGACGCGCCCTGGCAGCCGCCCCGCGGCGAGCCCTTCTGCAAGCTCGAACACATAACGCTCGTCATCGGAACGATGGCCGGCATCCGGGGCGTCGCGCGCGCCGCGCTCGAGGAACGCCTGGCGGACAACTTCGCCGCAGCCTACCCGAAGGCGGCGGGCCTCGTGGCCGTGGCGCGCGCCGGCGCGGGAACGGGGGAAGCGTGAGCTTCGACGAACGCACGAGGATCATCCTGGGAGAGGAAGGGGCGGCCGCGCTCGCCGCCGCCTCGGTCGCGGTCTACGGCCTCGGCGGGGTCGGCGCCGCCTGCGCGATGGACCTCGTGCGCGTGGGCGTGGGGCGGATCGTCGCGGTCGACTTCGACGACGTGGCCGAGTCGAACCTGAACCGCTTGTATTTCGGCTATCGCGCCGAGATCGGCCGCCCCAAGGCGGAGGTTTTCGCCGAATACGCGCGCCGCGTGAACCCCGGCGTGGTCGTCGAGGCGGCCCCGCGCTTCTTCTCCGGGGAGGGCGCCGCGGAACTGGTCGCGGCCAACGCGGGCGGGGGCTGCGCGGTCCACCTCGACTGCGTGGACGCCCTCAATCCCAAGGTCAACCTGCTCGCCGCCCTTTCCCGCGCGGGCCTCGCCTTCGCCGCGAGCATGGGCACGGCCGGCCGCCTCGATCCCGGCCGACTGCGCCTCTCGGCCCTGTCCGCCTCGAGCGGCTGCCCCCTCGCCCGTGAGGTGCGGAACCGCCTCCGCCGCCTCGGGGTCGGCATCGACTTCCCGGCCGTCTGGAGCGACGAACCGGCCACGCCCCCCGTCGAGCGGCCCGCGGGCCCCGAGGAGGAACAGAAGGCGCCGGGCCGGATCCGCAAGATGCAGGGTTCCGCGCCCTTCGTGCCGCAGGCGGCCGGCCATCTCCTCGCGAGCTGGGCGACGAGGAGGCTCCTCGGCCTCGCCTGAACTAGCGCTTGTCCCACCAGTGCCGCTTTGTCGTCTTCCGTCCGCCGGGAACGGCGGCGGTCCGGCGCCGGGTCACGAGGATCCGCGTCCCCCGCTCCGCGTCGGACACGATGAGCTCCGCTTCGGCCATTGTCGCGGCCAAGGCGAGCTCCGAGGCGTCGACGCGCTTGCCGACGAGGGCGCCGTAATACTCGGCCAGCTCGGGTTGCAGGGGACCTTTCAGCGCCTGGCGCAGTTCGGCCAAGGCCGTTCCGTCCAGCACGAGATCGCGCGCCTCCGCCAGGCAGCTCGAGCGCTCGGCGCCGAATTCGTAGCGCAGGTTCACCTCGCGCGCGCCGGTGAGATAGAGGTACTTGAGCAGCTCGGATGCGACCCGCATGAGCTGTACGGTCTCAGCGTCCACCTTCGCGCCTCCGTTCCGAAACGGCCTCGAGGAAGGGCACGAGCATGCCGGCGACGAGGCCTCCGGAGAATCCGTTGTTGTAGAGATTGAGGCCGCCGTGGAGATAGCCCACGTTGACCACGATCACGAGGTGGAGGGCCCCGGCCAACATCCCGGCCAGGACGCCGAACCGGCCGGCGATCGGCGCCAGGCAGGTGCCGAAAAGGGCGGCGAGCAGGGGGCCTTGGGCGGCGGGGTCGTAGGAACTGACGAAGGCCGCGAGGCCGACCCCCGCCATGACCGGAAGGACGTTGCGCGGCTGCTTGCCGAAAGCGGCGAAGCCGCACATCGTGAAGAGCGCGCCCATCGTCGGTCCGTTCCAGTCCCCCCCGACGACGAGGATGTAGGCCGCGCCGAGGAGGCCGACAAGGCCCATGTTGACCAGGGTCGGGCCGATGCCGGCCGCCCGCGGGAAGTCGCTGACGAGCCTGCCGGTGGAGCGCAGGATCGTCAGGATCCCGGGACGCAAGGCGGGGCCGAGCCGGATCCCGAGCAGGATCATCGAACCGAAGAGGCCGAGCGCGAAGGGCAGGTAGACGCCGCGGTTGCCCGTGGACCAGGCCCCCCCGCCGCTGACCTCGATGCGGAAGGCGCGGAAGATCGACATCACCACCGTGCCGACGAGGCCGGCGGTGAGCCCGATGTTGTAGAGGTTGTAGCCCTGGTGGAACTGGAGGAGATGCTTCGCGAGCGGCGGCAGGAGAAAGCCGGCGCATAGGCCGGCGCCGATGCCCGCCAGGACGTTCCAGGGCAGGGGCAGGCCGAGGGCGAAGGTCATTTCGCTCACGAGCGGCGCGAGGGCGGTGCCGAAGAGCGCCACGATGACATATTCCGAGAAGGGGCGGCGCGACGCCGACGAAAAGAGCCAGACGCCGGCGATGACCGGCCATATGTTGTAGATGTTCTTGCCGAAGAGGGCGAAGCCCGAAATCGTGAAGACCGCCGCCAGGGCCGGACCCGAAAGCAGGGAGCCGGCCCGCCGGAGCAAGGCGACGGCGGCCAGGGCGCAGAGGCCGGAGTTGACGAAGGGCGCGCCGAGGCCCGCCCGGGCGACATAATCGTTGATCAGGATATCCGGTTCGCGCACGATCACGGCGAGGCCGCGGAGCACGGCCCGCGGGTCGAAGCCTTCGAGCGCGAAGCCGAAGACAAGGAGGACGAGGGGGTAGATGATCACTACCGCCGCGAGGAAGCGGGAATCCCCGGGGAGGCTGCCGACCGCGCGGAGTCTGGACGAGGGTTTCACGCCACGAGTATCGCTTGCTTTCCGCGGCCAGGCAAGCGCCCTTCGCCGCGGCCCTTCGCGGCCGCCCCCGCGCCGGTTCC
>JAEUJG010000205.1 GCA_016794765.1 Spirochaetaceae bacterium
AGAAGCTCGTCATCCCGAGCATCCAGGGAGAGGAGCGCAAGGGCACCTGGGATCCCTCCAGGCAGTACGCGGAGTTCCCGAAGACGTAAGTCAGGGGAGCGCCGCTTGGCGCCGGATCCACGACCCCAAAAGCAAAGCCGCCGGATTTCCGGCGGCTTTTTGCGCGACAGCGCAAACGCATGGAATTTCAAACCGCCTAAAGGGGAAGGAGGGGCGGAACGAGGCCATCACCCGCGAACCGCGGCTCCCGGCCTGTTCCGCCCTTCGGCGGAAGCTTTCGACTAGGCCCGCCTACCGCCGGGCGCGGGCGGCGTCGCGTAATGCAGGGCGAGGACGGCGGCCATCTGCTCGTGGTCGCGGGAGCCGACGGTTTCGCGGATCGAGTGCATCGACAAGAGGGGCGCGCCAACGTCGACGGTCTTGATGCCGGTCAGGGCCGAGGACATGGGGCCGATGGTCGAGCCGGGGTCATGTCGGCGCGGGCCATCCATTTTTGGCAGGGAGCGCCGGCGTCCTCGCAGAGAAGGCGGAAGCGCGCCTCGGCCTCGCCGTCGGTCGCGTACTTCATGTTCGCGTTCACCTTGACCGCCGGACCTCCGTTCACGATGGGCGCGAAGGCCTCGTCGTACTTGTCCGGATAGGAGGGGTGCCAGGCCTGGGCGACGTCGACGGAGACCGAGAAGGAGCGGGAAAGGGCCCGGTAGAAGCCTTCGCTGCTCGAGCCCTGCAGGGCCGCGACGCGGCCGAGGAGGTCGCGCAGGAAGGAGGAGTCCGCGCCCATGAGGCTGCGGGAGCCGACTTCCTCGTTGTCGAGGAAGCAGGCGACCTGCCCGTGGGGCGCGGGCGGGGCCTGGATGAAGCCGTCAAGGACGGCGTGGCAACCGGTGAGGTCGTCCAGGCGGTAGCCGTTGACGAGGGCGGGATCGGCGCCGACCTGGACGCAGCGCTGGGACTCGACGAAGTAGAGGTCGGCGCCGAGGATGGCGCCCGGCTCGACGCCGAGCTCCTCGGCGACGAGCCGAAGGAGGGCGGCTGACCCGGCGGGCTCCGCCGGCGCGGCGCCGCTCGAGGAAAGCAGGACCGGCAGGTGGCTCTGGGCGTTGTACTCGAAGCCCTTGTTGACCTCGCGGTTCAGGTGGATGGCGAGGTTCGGCACGATGCCGACGGGCCGGGCGAAGTTGACGAGGCGGTTCTCCACCGAGGCCTTGGCGGCGCCGCGGAGCGCGACGCGGCCCGCGAGGGAGAGGGGCCGGTCGAGCCAGGTGGAAAGGATGGGGCCGCCGTAGACCTCGACGGGGGAGCGCTCGAAGCCCTTGCCGGAAAGGCCCTTTTCGAGCCGGGCCTTCAGGGCGGGGCTGTCGGTGTGGGCGCCGGCGAGGGCGAAGCCTTCCTCCGCGGGCGGGCGGAGGCCGGGCCTGAAGGCGACGAGGGCCGTGCCGGCGCGGACGACGAAGTAGGCCCTGCCGGGCTCGAGGGACCAGGCTTCGCCCTCGTCGAGGCGGAGGGCGCCGCGGGCCTCGAGGGCGGCGGCGATGTTCTCGACGGCGTGATAGGCCGTGGGCGAGGCGTCGACGAAGTCGCAGAGCTGCTTGATGATGGCGGCGGGCATGTTCGGGTAACCTCCGGGGACGACAGTATACACCGGAGTCTTTGGGTCGAAAAGCCGCCTTAGGGGAGCCGCGGGTCCTCTGCCGCAGGCTCGCCGGCCCGCTCCTCCTCGTCCCGCGAGGCCCCGAGCCGCCCGGCGGCGGCGCGCTCGGCGGAGCGTTCGGCGGCGGAGCGTTCGGCGGCGAGCCGGCGCCCGAGTTCGCGGCCGCTCGAGCGGCTTTGGAAGAACAGGCCGATAAGGTCGCCCCGGAGCTCGGCGAGCCGCGCGCGGGTTTCGGGATTTGCGGCGGCGAGTTCCGCCACGAGGGTTTCGCCCGCGGCGCCGATGCCGAGGCCGCGGCGCTGGGCCAGGTGCTTGAGCCTGAGGAGGAGGCGAAGGTCGGACTCGGAGTAGACGCGGCGGCCGAAGGCGTCCTTGCGCGGCTCCAGGAGGGGCAAGACCCGTTCCCAGTGCCGCAGGGTCGAGGCCGGGAGGCCGAGGAGCTCCTCGACCTCGCCGATCCCGAAGGAGGCCATCGCCGCCGCCCTCCCCCGCCTAGCCGAAGAAGTTCTTGGCGCGCGAGGCCCGGAGCTCCAGGGTGACGGGCACCTTGTCGAAGCCGAGTTCGTCGCGGATCTTGTTCTTCAGGAAGGAGACGTAAGCGTCCTTCACCGCGTCGGGCTTGGTGACGAAGAAGGCGAACTTGAGGGGGTTCACGCTGGTCTGCACGGCGTAGCGGAGCTTCCAGGCGGTGCGCGGGCCGACCGGCGGCGGGGTCGCCTCGATCCAGTCCTCCACGGCCTTGTTGAGCTTGCTCGTCTCGATCTCGCGGTTGAGCTGGGCGTGCACGGTGACGAGCATGTTGAGGAGCTTGTCGACGCCCGTGCCGTCCTTGGCGGACAGCGGCAGGACGGGGGCCCAGGCGACCTGGCCGAAGAAGTAGCGGAGCTTGTCGCGGGCGGCCTCGAAGCTGTTCTTGAGGTCGGGCATCTCGTCCCACTTGTTGAGGGCGAAGATGACGCCGCGGCCCTTCTCCACCGCGAAGGCGGTGATCTTCTTGTCCTGGTCGGTGAGGCCCTCGCGGGCGTCTATCATCAGGATCACGACGTCGCACTCGTCCACCGTGCGGATGGCGCGGTTGACCGAGTAGTACTCGATCTTCTCGTTGACCTTGCCCTTGCGGCGGATGCCCGCCGTGTCCAGGACGGCGACGTCGCGGCCCTTGAACACGAAATGGCCCTCCACGACGTCGCGGGTCGTGCCGGCGACGTCGCTGACGATCGACTTGTCCTCGCCGATGAGGCGGTTCAAGAGGGTGGACTTGCCGGTGTTCGGCTTGCCCATGATGGCGACGCGGATGTCGTCGCGCTGGCCCTCCACGGCCTTCACCTGCGAGAAGTCGAGCCTGCCGCAGATCGCGTCCTCGAGGACGTCGATGTTGCGGCCGTGTTCGGCGGAGACGAAGAGGACGGGATCGAAGCCCCACTTCGCGTGGCCCCAGACGAGGGGATCGCGCTCGGGGCTGTCCGCCTTGTTGACGACGAGGAGGACCTTGGGGCTCCAGCGGCGGAGGTGGGCGGCGAATTCCTCGTCCTCCGGCGTGATCTGGCCGGCGTCGACGATGAAGAGGATGAGGTCGGCCTTCTTGAGCGAGGCCAGGCTCTTCTCCACGACGAGGGAGTCGAGGCCCTCCTGGTCGAGCTTGTAGCCGCCCGTGTCGACGAGGCGGACGCGGCGGCCGGAGTCGCGGAATTCGCACACCGCGTCCACGGGATCGCGCGTGACGCCCGGGGTCGGGTCGGTGATGGCCCGGCGCTTGTGGAGGAGGCGGTTGTAGAGGGTGGACTTGCCCACGTTCGGCCGGCCCGCGATGACGACGAGGGGCAGGCCCTCGTAGCGGACGCGGCGCGAGGGCGAAAGCACGGAGGGGCCGCGGGCGGGAGCGGGCGCCGCGGGCGGCTCGCGGCCCTCGGCCAGGGCGGCGGCGGCGGCGCGGGCCGAGCCGCGGGGTCCGCGGCCGCGCGGGGCGGCGGGAGCCGGGCCGGATTCGGCGGGGGCGATCCCCCGGCCCGCGGCGGCGGCCTTCGCGGCCGCGACGGTCTTGGGCTTGCGCTC
>JAEUJG010000244.1 GCA_016794765.1 Spirochaetaceae bacterium
TCGGGGTGGTTCGTCGTGATCGCGTTGGCGATCTTCTGCATGAGGATCGTCTTTCCCGTGCGGGGAGGGGAGACGATGAGGGCGCGCTGGCCCTTCCCGATGGGGCAGAAGAGGTTGATGAGGCGGGTCGAGATCTCCCTCGTGTCGGTCTCGAGGTTCAGCCTCTGGTTCGGGTAGAGGGGGGTCAGGTTCTCGAAGGGGATGCGGTTCTGGGCGACCGCGGGCTCGTCGTAGTTGACCTGCTCCACCCGCAGCATGGCGAAGAAGCGCTCGCCCTCCTTGGGGCTCCTGATCTGGCCGTAGACGGTGTCGCCGGTCTTCAGGTTGAAGAGGCGGATCTGCGAGGGGGAGATGTAGATGTCGTCGGAGCCGGGGAGGTAGGAGTTCTGGGGGGAGCGGAGGAAGCCGTAGCCGTCGGGAAGGATCTCGAGGGAGCCGTAGGCGTAGATGATGCCGCCGCGGTCCGTGTGCCCCTTCAGTATGTAGAAGATGAGCTCCTGCTTCTTGAGGGCGATCATCTCCTCGTGGTTGATGCCGTACTTGGCGCCGAGCTCGCGGAGCTCCTTGATGCCCATCTCGGTCAGGTCGTTGATCGAGAGGCGGGAGCGGTTCTCGTTGGGCTCGGGCCGCTGGCCCTCGGCCTTCTCGGAGCCGCGCTCGAAGCTTTCCTGGCGGCGCACGAAGCCCGTTTCGCGCTCCTCGCCCCGGCCGTTGCCGTTGCCGCCGAAGCCGCCGGCGTAGCTCGCCGCGTAGGAACCGGCGCCGTAGCCGGCTCCCGCTCCGCCGCCGTGGCCGCCGTTCTGGCCCGAGCCGGAGGGGCCGCCCGCGGCGCCGTTGCCGTAGCCGCCGCCGGCGCCCGTCTCGGCGGCGGGACCGCCGTCGGCGCGGGGAACCTTGCGCTTCACCTTGATGCGGACGGGAGCGCGGTTCTCTTCGGAGCCGCCTTCGCCGTTGTCGTTCGCGGCCGACTCGGCCGTCTCGGGCTCGTCCGAGCCGTTTTGGCCCAGGTTCGAATCCCGTTCGCGGTCCGACTCGGACGCGGTGGGATCCTGCCCGTAGCCCTCGGTGGTCTCGCCGTCGAGCGAAAGCTCGCCTTGGCTGTCGGCCTCGGTACGATCCTCGCCCTCGATTTGGTCGGCGGGGCGCTTTTTGCGAATTATCGCCATGGGTTTCTCCGTGCGCAGCTCTGATGTGGTCATATTTCGTGTGACGAACCCTCGCGGATTCGCTGTTTCTTTGCCTTCGTGTGGGGGTTTCGCGTCGTTCTCGATTCCGGCGTGCGGATTGCTGGATTCCGGAGGGCCCCAACGAGGGCCTCTCGCGCGAGCGGAGACGGGAGCCTCCGCGCTGTTCGACGCTTAAAGCACTATAGACCCGGCCGATCCCCTTGTCAATATCGCTCGGGAAAGTGTTTGTCGGCGAAATCCGCCGCTTGGTCCAAGGCGTAGGTCGCGGCGGCACGGCGAACCGCCTCGCGGCCGCCCTGGAAAACAACCTCGACGGCGCGTTCCGCCGGCAGAGCCGGCGGTGTCGTCCTGCCCGCGCCCGAATCCCCGCCGGAGGCCGCCGCGCGATCCCTGTCGGCCGCAACCCAGGCCAGGCAGACCCTGCCGGGCGCCGCTTCGCCCGGCGCGGTATCCGGGCCCGCGAAGCCCGTGACGGCGACGGCAAGGTCGGCGCCGCTTCGCGCAAGCGCGCCTCGGGCCATTTCCAAGGCCGTCTCCCGGGAGACGACGCCCTGCTCGGCTATGGTTTCGGGGCGGACGCCGAGGAGTGCCGTCTTCGAGGCCTCGCTGTAGACGACGAAGCCTCCCCACAAGAGGTCGGAGGCTCCCGGAATGTCGGTGACGGCGGCGGCGACGAGACCCCCCGTGCAGGATTCCGCGAGCACGAGGCGGCGCGAACGCCGTCTCAGGATCCCGCAGAGCCTTCGGGCCGCCTGGTCGAGCGGCTCGGCTTGCGTCGGGATCAAGCCTTGTCGCGGACGGCGAAGGGCGTGAAGCCGGCCGGATCGCGGATCATTTCGCAGGCGCCCTCGAAAACGACGCCGTCCGCGATGCGGAGCTTGGCCGTCCGGACGTTGCCGTAGATCTTGGCGGTCGGCAGCATCTCGATGCGGTCGGCCGCCTCGATGTCGCCGCGGACGGTGCCGCCGACGGTCACGCTCGTCGCGCGGATGCGGCGGGCGGTTACGACGGCGTCCGCGTCGATGTAGAGGCGGCCGGTGGCCTCGATCTCGCCCTCGAACTTGCCGCGGATGCGCAGCGAGTCCTTGAAGCGGAGCGTGCCGGAAAAGGAGGTCTCGGCGCCGAGCGTGGTCGCGGCCTGGGCGGCGGCGTCGGGAGCTTTGGTCTTGGGCATCAGGTGATTCTCACTTCGTCTTCATGACGAACACGCCGTCCCAGTCCTCGGGCGGCGGGTTGTCGATGTAGTGTTTGCAGCGCAGGTAATAGACCTTGGAGGGACCGTCGTTCTGGTCGGACTTGAGGGCCTCCCCGAAGTACTTGAGCGCCTCGGGGAATTGCATGAGTTTGTAGAGCTTCCGGCCTTGGGCGAAGAGTTCGAGGACCTTGCGCTTCTCTTCCGTGATCATGGCGGCTCCCTGGCGGTCCCCGGAACCCTAGGAGCGGAGCGTCCGCTTGAGGGCGGGGAGGGCGGTTTCCGATTCCTTGAGGCTCTCGGCCTCCGCCTTCAATGATGCTACCGCGGTGTCCAGGGAGTCAAGCTCGGCGAGGGCGGCCAGGGCGTCCTCCTTGGCGCGCTCGACGAAGGCCTTGCCGGGACCGCATTCGGGCGCGATCGCGGAGGCGTCGGCCGCCAGGGCGGCGAGGGTGGGGCGGAGGCCTTCGACGAAGGCGAGCACCTTGGAGGCGATGTCCTCGGCGACGCCGATGCGGGCCTCGCGGCGTTCGATCTGGCCGACGAGCTCGTGGGTGCGCAGGACGGCGCGGATGCGCGCCAGCACCTCGCTGAAATTGAAGGGCTTGGTGATGTAGTCGTCGGCGCCGAGCTCGAGTCCCTCGACCTTGTCCTTCACGTCGTCCATGGCGGAGAACATGATGATGGGCACTTCGGAGAACTCGCGGTAATCGTCGCTCGTCTTCAGGATCTTCGTCACTTCCCAGCCGGAAAGCTTGGGCATGACGTTGTCGAGGATGATGAGGTCGGGCTTCCAGCGCTTGACGAGCTCGAGGGCCTCGGCGCCGTTGTCAGCCTTTTCGATGTCGAAGCCGAGCTTGGTCAGCATGACATCGAAGAACTCGAGGTTGATCTGCTCGTCGTCTACGAGAAGGATGCGCTTCTTGGTATCCATGGCCGTTCTTCCGTCGTAGGTGGGATCGGCGCGGTCTGGAGCCGCCGTCAGCTTATTTTCCCATACGCCGATGCGCTTGTCAATGCGAGCGCCGGCGCCGCGCGGCCGCGGCGGCCAGGAGGCCGCGGCTTCCTCCGCCACCCTTGGCGTAGGACAGGGCGAGCGCCAGGAGGGCGCCAAGGCCCGCGAGTCCCGCGGGCAGGTCGCCGAGGAGGAGGTAGGGCGTCGCGGCGGCCTCGGGCAGGTCCAGGTCGACGAGGAGGAAGTCGGCCGTGAAGGGCGGCAGGGAGGCGAGGATGGCGCCGTCCGGGCCGACGAGGGCGGTCGCCCCGGTGCCGGCGGCGCGGAGAAGGGGAAGCCCGGTTTCCGCGGCGCGGAAAACCGAGGCCGCGAGATGTTGCCGTTGGCAGGAGGCCGAGCGGGCCCAGGCGTCGCTCGTCAGCACGGCCAGGAAGCGGGCGCCCCCGCGGGCGAACCCGGCGCAATACTCGCCAAAGCCGTCCTCGAAGCAGATCGGGGTGCCGAAGGGAATGGACTTGGCGCCCTCATCCGGCGCGCCCCGCGTCGCAAGCCGGAGGAGGGTCGGCCCCGACCCCGGTGTCCAGCCCTCCCCGAAGAGGCGGCGCGCCAAGGCTCCGAGGCGGGGGAGCCTGTCGGCGGGGAAGGTCTCGGCGAAGGGCACGAGCAGCGTTTTCGTGTAGGCCTGCCAT
>JAEUJG010000254.1 GCA_016794765.1 Spirochaetaceae bacterium
GGGGCCGGAAGTCGACGTCGCCGCCGTTGAAGGACTCGTCGGCCACGATCTCGCCGCCGAGCTTCTTGAAGTTCTGGATGAAGAACTCGCGGAGGCCCTGGGAGTAGTCGTCGGACACGTCGTAGAGGATGGCGGCCTTCTTGAGGCCGAGCTTCTCGAAGGCGTAGCCGGCGGCGACGGCGCCCTGGTAGGGGTCGATGAAGCAGACGCGGAAGTTGTAGGGCTTGACCTTGCCGTCCATCACCGTGACCTTGGGATTGGTGGCGACGGTGGCGATGTCCGGCACCTTGGCCTGCTCGAGGATGGGGGCGATGGGGATGGCGTTGCCGGACGCGTTGGGGCCGAGGATGGCGACGACCTTGTCCTGGCCGGTAAGGCGCTTGGTCACGTTGACGGCTTCCTGGGCATCGCCCTTGTTGTCGTAGCCGATGACCTCGAGCTTGTACTTCTTGCCGCCGACGTCGATGCCGCCCTTGGCGTTGTACTCTTCAAACAGCATCTTGACGGTGTTGAGCTCGTTCTCGCCCCAAACCGCCTGATCGCCGGTGAGGGCGCCGAACCAACCCACCTTGATCGTGTCGCTCTTCTGACCGCCGCCGGCGCAACCGACGAGCGCCAGGGCGACGACCAGCACGGAACACAACAATGCGCGCATGAGATCCTCCTTATCGTGATACGGAATCGAGGTCAGTATACAGGAGGGTTTTTCAGGGCACAATTGAAAAAACGGCAATCAGGCCCTTTTTCTCGACTTGCGGCGGCGGGGATGGTCCCCGGCGACCATTCCGGCAAAAAGCGAAACGCCCTTTTACGGGGTAAAATCGACCGAGGCTGGAAAGGACAGCTCCGCGTCCGTCGCGCTGCGCTCGAAGAAAACCGAAAAGCGCCGTTCGAAGGCGAGGGCAAAGCGCTCGAGCGCCGCCCCTTGCGCGCCGAACTCGAAGAAGAGGGTGTAGCCCTTCGCCCGGAACGCCAGGACCGGCCCTTCCCCGCGCTCGAGGAGCCGCGCCTCCAGCCCGGCCGGGAGGGCAAGGCGCCGGACTTGCCAAGCGGCGGAGAAGGCGATGGGCGCCCTGGTCGACCAGACCCGCACCCGGTCGCCGGCCGCCGCGTATTCGCCGACCAGGGCCGGAAGCGCGTTCGGCGAAAAGAAGGGCAAGCCCCGCCGTTGCTCCGGACCGCGGAGGAGGACAGCCCTCCCCGCCGGTTGCCCGGCGGCGAAGGCCTCGGCGGCGGATCCGGCGGCCTGGGCCGAAAGGCCGGCGGCGGCGGCGAGGAGGGCCGTCGCGAGAAGAAGGGTCCGCGCTCGCGGGAAGCCCCGCGCCGCGCCGCCGCCGGGACCGGCCATCACTCCACCGTCACGGACTTGGCCAGGTTCCGCGGCTGGTCGACGTCCCGGCCGAGTTCCAGGGCGCAGAAATAGGCGAAGAGCTGGAGGGGAACCACCATCGTGAAGGGATGGAAGCGGGCATCCATGCGGGGCGTCGGGATGAAGTCGTCCGCGATGGCGGCGACCTCCTCGTCCCCCTCGACGCCGACGGCGATGACGGGACCGCCCCGGGCCTTGATCTCCTTCATGTTGGAGATGGTCTTCTCGCGGAGCTGGTCGTCCGGCACGAGGAAGAGGCTCGGCACCTCGGGACTCACGAGGGCGATGGGCCCGTGCTTGATCTCGCCGGCGGCGTAGCCTTCGGCGTGGATGTAGGAAATCTCCTTGAGCTTGAGGGCGCCCTCCAGGGCGATCGGATACATGAGCCCCCGGCCCAGGAAGAGGAAATCCTTGGCATGCGCGTACTTCTTGGCGACGGCCTGGACCCGGTCGCGGCCGCGGAGCGTCTCGGCGACCTTGGCCGGCACGGAGGCGAGGGACTCCACGAAGCGGGCGCCGTCGGCCTGGGAAAGGTCGCGCATCCTGGCCATGAGGAGGGCGAAGAGATAGAAGGCGGCCAGCTGGCTCGTGAAGGCCTTCGTCGAGGCGACGGCGATCTCGGGGCCCGAGTGGACGTAGATCCCGCCGTCGGACTCGCGGGCTATCGTCGAGCCGACCACGTTGCAGACGCCGAGGACTGAGCCGCCCTTCCTCTGGATTTCGCGCATCGCGTAGAGCGTGTCCGCGGTCTCCCCCGACTGGGAAACGGCGAACCAGAGGCTGTCCTTCTCCACGAAGGGATTCCGGTAGCGGAGC
>JAEUJG010000303.1 GCA_016794765.1 Spirochaetaceae bacterium
CCTCCGCGCCAGGCGCTCGCGCATGGCGAAGAGCCGAGCCTTGTTCTCCTCGGCGACCGCCTCCGATTCCGAGTTCTTTTCGATGTTGCGGTACACTTCCTTGAGGAAGCCGTCGAGCTTGGTCTTGTTCTTGAAGACGAACTCCGCGTTCGTGAGGCGCATGGCCTTGCCGTAGTCCTCGAGGAAGCGGAGTTCCTCCTCGGCGAGGCCCGCGGCGCGCGCCGCCCGCCGGAAGCTGCCGCGGTTGAAGCCGCCCGACGAGCCGCCGCCGAGGCCGCCCTGGCCGCCGACCTGCTTGATCACCTGGTAGACCACGATGACGAGGGCCAGGACGCCGAACACGATGAGGATGGTCCGGCTTTCCCGCGGGTCTTCCTTCTTCCAATACAGCTGGGCGAGCATCAGGAAGTTGTTCATTTGCGTTCGAGCGCCCCCTCCACCGCGCTGAAGAAGCTGGCCATCCGCGGCGCGACCTCGTATTCGGCGAGGTCGCCGATCTGGACGGCGTCCCGGTCCTCGAAGGCCTTGGACAGGCCGCGGAGGATATCGTTGAAGGACGCGTAGAACTCCGGCAGGGCCTGGCCGTCCACGCGCAGGGCCTCGGTGTCGAGGCCGAGGCGCCTGAGCTCGGGGATGAGGCGGATCACCTTGTTGAAGGTCTCGATGAAGAGGAGGATGGCCTTCATCGCGCGCTCGTCCTTGCCGGTCTGGAGGAGGACAGGGAGCTCGCCGAGCTCGGCCGCCTGGTTCCGGTAAAGTATGGCCGCCTTGCGCATCTCCTCCGCGGGGTGCTCGATCTCGGCGAGGCGCTCGCGCGCCAGGCCGGCTATGGCCTCCGCGCGGGCGCCGATCTCGCGCCGGAGCGCCGCGTCGGGCGCGTCGGCGGCCTTTCCGACCAGGTCGGCGAAGCCCTGCACGAAGGAAAGCTCGTCGGCGGAGAAGAGCCCGGAAAAGGCCTCCGCCAGCTCGGCGGCGCCGGAGGCGAGGGCGGGCCAGTCGGGGCTCGATTCCTGGGCGGCCGCGTCGCGGGACAGGGCAAGGAGCTCGAGGAGGGTCGACAGGGACTTGCCCCTGACGCCGGCCGCGGACTCCGCCTCGATCTCTATGCGTCCGACCGCCGCCGCCGGAAGCTCGCCGACGGCGGGTATGCCCTCGGCGTCCAGGCGCTTGCCGTCGACCGTGAGGCCGACGATGACGGCGCCGGCGCGCTCGAGGATCTCGTCCGCAAGGGACAGGGCCTCACCCGCGGTGGCGCCCGGGGGGAGCTCGAGGGCGAAGGGTTCGCCGTTCACCAGGATGTCCATATAGTGGCTCCTTCCGAGGGCATTGCCTTAGTTGCCGCCCTGCTGCTTCGTGAAGTTGTCTATCTGCGAGGAGCTGCCTTCCATGCGGTTGAGGGCTCCCTCCATCATGCCGTACTTGCGCTTGAGCTCGTCTTCCTTCCGCGCGAGCTGGCGGTCCAGGTCCTCGATCACGCGCTTCTCGCTCGCGATCTGCGTGTCGAGGGTCCTCGTCTTCAGCGTGACGATGCCTCCCGTCTCGACGTAGGGCTTCATCAGGCTGTCGATCGCGAAGGCCGCGCCGGAATCGACGATGAGGTCGCCGTCGGAATCGGAGCCGAAGAGCTCGCGGGCCGCCTCGAAATTCTCCGCCAGGGCCTTGTCGAGAACGTCCTCCTCGATCTCGAGATAGCCGCGCATCTTGTTGACCTCGAAGCCCTGGCCGCCGCCCGGCCGGCGCGCGTCCGTGGCGACGCCGAGCTGGGAGAGGAGGGCCATCGCGTCGCCGGCGCGGGTCTCGTAGGGATTCATCATCGTGCGCTGGAGGCTCGTCCTGAGGAGCGACAGCGTGGAGTCGCCCTGGAAGAGGCCGAGCTTCTCCTTGGCCGCCTTCTTCTCCTCGTCGGTGAAATACGAGATCTCGGTGATCAGGCGCTCGTCCGCCCGGGAGAGGATGTTGATCTCCGCCATGAGGCGGTTGTAGTTGCCCACGAGGGCGATCACCGCCTCCTTGACCGCCTCGCGGTCCGGGGCCACGTCGAGGCGGACGGGCTTGTCGCCCGCGGCCTTCACGTTCAGGGTGACGCCCGGAACGATGTCGGCTATCTCGTTGGTCGGCCGCGTGACCTCGATCCCGTCGACGGCGACGATGGCGTCCTGCGCCGTGGAGACGGGGCGCTTGGGCTTGAAGCCGCCGGTCTCCGCGGGGTCGTAGACCCGCGCGGAGACGACCTCCAGCCGCCGCGACGTGTCGCGGTTGCGGAAGGCCAGGGCCGCGAGATCCGGGAGGAGGCCGCCGAGCTCGACGCGGAGCTTCGTCGTTTCGCCCGAGTCCTCGAGGGCGGGCAGGGGCTTCGCCGAGCCGTCGGGGCCGAGGGCGAAGGCCATGCCGCGGTCCGTCACCCGCGGGGGCTCGGGCGGCGGGCTCCAGTCGGGGAGGGGCGCGGCGGAAGGGGCGCCCTGGATGACGATGTCCTCGTAGTTCGCCTCGCCGACGGGGTTCAGGGTCGGTCCCGGCGGCTGGACGGGGCGCGGGGATTCGGGCAGGGGAATGAGGCGGTATTCGAGCTCGAGGACTAGGCCTTGGGTCTTGGCGCTCCGGTCGAGGGGCAGCTTGGCCTCGCCGCCCGTGGCGACGGAGAGGACGCCGCCCTCCGCCTTGGCGAGCCGCGCGTCGAGGCCGCGCTCCCAGGCGGCGGGCCTGGCCGGATCCAGGACCGCGGCGCGGCTCCCCACCCGCTCGAGGAGGCCGGCCTCCAAGGCGAACTTTTCGGCGTCGCCGGAGAAGGTCAGGCGGTTTCCGAGGCCGGTCTTCTGCGACTCGACCACGAGGGCCTTCGTGTCGGGCTTCACGGTGACCACCGAAGCCTTGACGAGGTCGCGGCCCTTCCTGCCGAGGGCGTCGGCGAATTCCTGGAGGCTCCCGCCCGCGAAGCGGAGCTCGAGGCTCTTGTCGCCGACGGCGAAACCGTAGGTGCCGGCGGGAACCTTGTAGTCCTTGGGGAGGTCGGCGGAGAGGAAGCGGTCCGCGGCGGCGGCGCGCTTCACGAGGACGCTCCGCGACTGCTCCAAGGCCTCGCGCGTGGCGGTCGCGGTGAGGACCGCCTCGTCGGAGGACTTGGCCACCCGGGCGGAGAAGGGATTCTTGAAGGAGTAGAGGGCGCGGGCCTCGTCTCGGAGGGTCGTCAGGCGGCGGTTCATCTCGAGCCAGACGTCCTTGCGGACGCCGAAATCCTTGAGCCGCTCCGCCGCCTTGTCGCGGGGAACGCGCTCGAGTTTCATGAGACCTTCGATCAGCTTGTCGCTCTGGTACTTGCTCGAGCCGACGCCGGGAATGGACAGATCGGACATGCGCCCCTCGGGGAGGGCCC
>JAEUJG010000305.1 GCA_016794765.1 Spirochaetaceae bacterium
CGTCCTCGGGGAAATCCTGGAGGCCTGGCGCGCGCCCGCGGCAGGCCGCGTCTCCGCCGGGCGCGAGGCCCGCGCGCGGATCGACGAGATGGTGATCCGCTTCGACCTCGCGCCCTATTCCGCGCGGGACTGGCCCAGGGCGGCCGGCCTCGAAGCGCGGGACGACGAGGGCGACTCCTCCCCGGGATACGACAAGCTCGCCTGGGCAAAGGCCGAGATCGCACATCGCGCGACGGGGGGATCGGGCCGGCCGGTCCGCCGCGCGTCCTCCGGCGGGCGCTTCGAGGGCTCGGAGCTCCACCGCTGGGACCTGGCGGCGCGCGCCCACCTCGACGCGGCCCGGGCCGCCCTGCGCGCCGCCGGCTTCGGCAAGGAGCTCGCGTGAGGAGCGCCGCGGCCGCCCGCCGGGCCTTCGCCGCCGCGCTCGCGGCCCTTCTCCTCGGGGGCTGCGCGGCCCGCATCCCCTACGAGACGCCCTCCGATCCCCTGAGGAGCCTCGCGCCCGGCGCCCTCCTCTATTCGCGCGTCCGCGCGCCCTCCCTCCTCGAGCTCGCGCCCGCGATGCTGCCCCCCGCGGAGGCGCGGGCGCTGCGGCCCCTCTTCGAGCGCAGCGCCGAAATGGGCGTCGCGGCCTACCCGACCGACGCCGCGGGCGCCCCGAACCTCCAGGCCGTCCTCGTCGGCAACTATCCCTTCAGGAGCGCCTCCATGGCCCTCTCGGGCGACCGCGCCTGGAGGCGGGACGGGCCGGGCTTCGTCAACGCGGCCGCCGGCATCCGCGTTGCCCTGCCGGGGCCGACCGTCATCCTCGCCGCGAGCGGCGCGATCGAGCCCCTCGTCGAGCGGCTCAAGCTCCCCGGCCCTTCGCCCCTGCCCGCGCGCCTCGAGGCCCTCGCAGGCCGCGAGGTCGTCCTCTACGCCCCCGAGCCTTTTTCGCGCCTGGCCGCGACCATCATCGGCGAGGAACTCGACGTGCCGATCCGCGGCCTCCTCATCGCCGCCGAACGCGTCGGCGCCGAACGCGTCGGCGCCGAGCGCTCGGGCGCGGCGGGCGCGGGCGGCCAGGAAGAGCCGATCTACGACGCGACCGTCGTCTTCCTGATGGACGATCCGGACAACGCGCGGATCTTCAGGCCCGCGGCCAGGCTCGCATGGTACGCCCTCGTACGGAGCCTCTTCCCCGCCGAGGCGGAGGAGCTCCTCGCGGCCAAGTTCCAGATGGACGGCGAGACGGTCGCGGCCGCCGGCCTCCGGATGCGCGCCTCGAGCCTGGCGGGCGCCCTCGCGCGCCTCGCTTCGGGCTTCGGCGCCCCGACGGAGCGATGAAAAAAGCCAGTTGTGCATAGGCGCAACTGGCTTTTTTGTCGTCCGGACGGCCGGCGGCCTCCCCGACAGGCCCCGGGGCAACCGGAACTCAGGGAGCGGGAATCCCCGCCTGCGGCGCCCCGGAGGGAGCGGCCTGAAGGTCGGGCCCCGGAGCGCCCGGCGCCGGGACAGGGGCTTCAGCCTCGGGCTCGGGCTCGGGCTCGCCCTGCCGTTCCTGCATCACGCCCCCGTCGTAGCGCGGCAGGCCCTCGGGCGGAGCCTCGCCGCGGGCGAAGGCCGCGAGGAGCCCGGCCAGGCCCTCAGCCAGGGGAAAGCCCGGGTCGCTGAAGGCGCGGTAGTTCTCGTCGAGCTCGGCCGGCACCTCCTTGAGCACGTGGTTCATGCCCGGAAGAATGACCGCCGCGGCGTCGGGTCTAGCCTTGGCCAGGGGATAGAACTCCGCCAGGCTCACCTGGACGTCGCGGTTGCCCTGGACGAGGAGGAGGGGCCCCGCGGCGGCGGCGAGCTCGGCCAGGAGGTCGTAGCGGAACCAGGAGGCCAGATAGGCCTGGAAGCTCGGGCGGAAGAAATCGGCGAAGTAGGGCGACGGTTCCGCATAACGCTCGCCCCTGAGGAGGGCGTCCATTATGGCGCGGGCCTCGGCGGCGTACTCCGGCGGGGCCGAGGCCAGCGCCTCCTCGACGCTGGCGGCCGCGCCCTTGCCGGAGGGGCAGAGGAGCGCCAGCCCCTCGAAGCGCGCGGCGGAGCCGGCGAGCCGCATGGCCGCGGCCGCGACGAGGGCGCCCTCGGTGTGGCCCGCGACGGCGCGTCGGGAAAAGCGCGGGTCTCCCGAAAATGCCGAAAGGACGGCGGCGCAATCCTCCACGTACCG
>JAEUJG010000313.1 GCA_016794765.1 Spirochaetaceae bacterium
TCTCCGCGACTATCTGCCCGGACCGGGCGGCCGCCGCGGCGCGGCCCTCCGCCGGGCCGGCACACCGCCCGCCGGCTCCGGGCAGGATAGTCGCTTCAATCCCTGACGCGGGAGAGGCGGGGAGGGCGATGCCGATGCGCGACAATAACCTCTCCACGGCCGGCTGGAAAGCGCGCTCATATTGCAGGTGTCTTCAAGCGCGCAACATCAACACACTCTTCGACAAACGATCAGAACGTTGGTTGCTTCATGTCTCCGGACGGATCCCGCAACCCGCGGTGTTTTTCGCGCAAGGGCATCATTTGTAGGAGCTATCTACCTTTTTGCGAGGAGTCAAAAAACACTGTTCTGAAGGTCCCTGAAACCGGAATCAACAAGGTAATTCCATGTTTCATCAAGCTCATACAATGGTGGTACGAACACGATCGTACCGTCGCGGCCTCTGGTCAACAACACTCGATAGGCGTTGACACGAAGCTGGAAGGGATCCTTCACCATCTTGCCCTTCATGTAGCCGCGCGCTCTCGCGTTTGACCATCTGCCGCCGGTTCTCATGAAGTCGGTACCCCAAGCCAGGAGTACCCCATCGAGTTCAAGCCCTTGCGCGCTGAATTCAGTCACCGCCTGAATAAGGTGTCGACATGATCGGTTCCCCGCGGCGCCTTCGTCATCTCCATACCAAGGTCCTACTTTTACGTTTTTAGTCGACTGGAAATCGTTGGGTACGCCGAATCGGAGCAGGTCACGATCCTTGGAAGACGCGAGCAATCCATATCGCGCCTCCGGATGATCGCTGTAGCGCTCGTGCAAGTATGCCTTGGCGACTTCCATGCTACGGCTGATTCGGAGGTGATATCCTCCTGCTTCCAGGTCCTGGGCAATTTCCTTTAGCGTTTCGACCGCGGCGCCACCCAACAGCTTTGCCACGAATTCATGGATCCTGGGCGCCAAGTGGAATCGGAGCTCCGTGTCGAGGTTTAGAGTGGATTTCTGGCGAAGCTCAACTCTCGGGCCAGCCATGTGCGGGACCATCCCGGGAGGGCAGTGAACAGTCCATTCGTCGCTCTTGCCACTATTCTCCAGCGCTGTTTTCCATTGGCCGATTCCGCCTTCTTCTCCGACGTGGATTTCCTGGCCGCTGCCGATTAGCCCGACCACGACACACCAATCCGGTATCCGGTCCGCAATTTCAATGATGAGATCAGGTTCGGATTTTGACCCTTCAAATCCGGCAAGGTGGGCATGCTTTTCCAGTATCATTGCTGAATCGAAGGCTCGTTGCGCCTCATCAAATACGATCACATGCTCAGGGGGAACAAGCTCGGGCCTGGGTATGTAGCGTTGGAGGTAAGGCATTACCCCGCGTATAAAAGTGGTTCCGCCTCCCCCGGCGGAACGGAGTTCGTACTGCAGCACCTCCACAAGCGGGCCGTTACCCGAGAGGAAAACAGCGGGAGAACTTGGCTTTCTTCCCACCCGTTCGACCGCGAGGTCGTCCAGGAAATCGGCGTGTACAATTCTGAGCCCAACGAGAGTCTTCCCGGCGCCTGGAACACCCGACAATAGTACCAAGTGTCTTGAGCATGTGCGTGCGGCTTCGTGAACTATGGCAACGAGTGACTCGACCGCCGGTTCCGTCGCGGCATGGGCCCTGTGGATGTTTCGAATTTTCCCCGAGTTGAACAACTCGCGAGCGGATTGAACAAGTGTCGGAAGTGGGCGGTATGCGCTCTCATCAAGGAAACTCTCGGCTTTCGGCCCGCTTCTACCCTGCTTGGAGCGAAAAGAGAGAATTAGCTGATCGAGATAGTCGGGTCCCGCTACATGTATCCCCTGTTTTTCAAAGAGATAGCCGTTGGCCCTCATCGGTACACATATGGCGAGAACGGGACGATCATGGCATTCTTGGTGATAACAGCGAAGATCCCGTGCATAGGCCGCGGTCTGGTCTATGTCGGCTTGGCTTGGCTCGAATTTGCCTTTCAATTCAAGCACGACTATGACGCCATCGGCCAATACGATTACGTCGGGCCGGCGCAGTTCCATCGGCAATTGGTATTCGAGAATCGCCGTGTAGTCCTCGGCGCCTTTGAAGGCGGACAGTATTTCTCCCGCTTCTTCCTGGAGTACTGGTATCGAGTCATCCCAGGCTCTTATCTGTCTGGCTCCGGCCTCCCGTACGAAGGCTTCAAGATTCCCACGAATAATCGATGCGGGTGTTGTTTGAAAACGCGGTAGATCTGAACTCCATCCTGCGCGGTCGTTGCATTTCATGATGCAGCCCCTGAATAAATCATGATTTTGCTTAGCTATGTTTTCCTACTTGATTATACATGCCCTTGTCGAATCAACGGTAGGTGTTTTTTCGAAGCATCGGGATAAGTGGAGAAGTGATATTGTGGATTGTTGAAAGGTGCCCCGCGCCATAGCCTTCCGCCGCTCCTTTCGGCTAGACTGCCTCGGGAGACGCCATGTTCGCCAAGACCGCCCTTTCCCCGCCCGAGAAGCACCTGCCGTATTTCAAGTTCATCAAGGCCGTACGTCCGGGGACTTGTCCCGTTTGCGACCGGACGACCCAGGCCATGGGCGAATGGTTCGACAACCTCCTCGACGAGAGCGCCAACGACCGGCCGCTACGGAAGCGGCTCGACGAGGATTCGGGCCTCTGCGCCGACCACACGCGGCGGCTCTGCGCCATGCCCGACCGCGACGGCCTCGGCGCGGCCGTGCTCTTCCGCCGCCGGCTCGAGCTGGCGCTCGAGGCCCTGGACCGCGGCAAGGCGCCGCGGCTCAATACGGGCCGTTGCGCCGCCTGCGACGAGGAGTCCGGCGCGGAGAACCGCAACCTCGGCCTGGTGGCCGACTTCCTCGACGACGAGGGGATGCGCGCGGCCATCGTCGCCTCGGGAGGCCTCTGCCTCGGCCACCTCGCCGCGCTGATGGGCCGCCGGAAGTTCCTGCCCGCCTGGTTCCTCGACCTCCATCGGGAACGCTCCGCCGCCCTCCACGGCACCCTGGTCCGCTACATCGATTCCTACAGGCTGTCCACGGAGGAGCGGCGCGCCGCCCAGACGGAGGAGGACGAGGTGGCCTGGCGGAGCTTCGCCGGCCACGTCCACGGTCCGGCGCGGCGGGTCTGAGTCGCTCCCTTTCTTGCGGTTTTCCGATTCTCATCCATACTTTACTCCATGGTTTTGTCTGCGGGGCGGGGCCGTCCCGCCGAAACGGCGCTTCTCCTCTTGCTGGTTCTCCTCCTCTGGCCGGCCGCTCCCGCGGCGCGGGCCGAAGCGCCGCCTTTTTCCTTGGTTTCCAAGCACGTCGCCGCCATGCTCCTCCTCGACCCCGAAACCGGGCGTGTCGTGGACGCCAACGATGCCGCGGTCGCTTTTTACGGTTACCCGCGCCCGAAGCTCCTTGGGCTGTCCACCGCCGACATCAACGCCCTTGATCCCGCCGAGGTGGCCGCGGAGCGCCAACGCGCACTCGCAGAGCATCGGAGCTACTTCGTCTTTCCTCATCGCCTCGCCGACGGCTCCGTCAGGACGGTCGAGGTTTACAGCTCGCCGGTGACAGCCCCCGACGGACGGCGATTGCTCCTCTCCATCATCCACGACATGACCGGTCGGACGGTCCTGCCGGAAGACCAGGCGGTCTATCAAGCCCGCCTGGCCGCCCTCGCGGAGGACCGCGCCCGCCAACTGGCCCGCGCGCGCACGGGCGTTATTGGCGCGGCGGCGGGTGTGCTCGCGCTCGCGCTGATCGCCGCCGCCGCTGGACTCTACGCACTCGCCGTCAAGCGCCGCGAGCGGGAAGCCGCCGCCGCCCTGGAGGAACGAGTCGAGCTTTTCCGGGAACTCCAGCATCGCGTGAAGAATTCCCTCACGCTCGTGCGAGCCTTCGTGTCGATCGAGGCCGGAAAGGCGCAAGGCGGGGAGGCGGCTACGATCCTCGAGGCCCTCGGCGGGAGGATCGATACCCTCGCTACGCTCTATCGCCTTCTTCATGAGGGAAGCCTCTCGGGGGCGATCGAGCTCGGCGCGTATTTTTCCGGGATCGTCGACCTCGTCATGGATTCCTGCGCGTCCGCCTGCTCCAACACCCCCGTTGAAACCGATTTCGCTCCTGTAATGGTTGACGCCACCCGGGCCCAGGCTCTTGGGCTCGCCCTCAACGAGCTCCTGACCAACGCCTGCAAGCACGGGGCGAAGGGCGGCGCGGAAGGTTGGGTGCGGGTCAGCCTCGCCGCCGCCGTGGATGGGTACGAGCTGTCCGTGGCCAATGGCGGCGAGGGCTTGCCCGCCGGATTCGATCCTGAAGCGACGACGGGCTTCGGCCTCGTCATGGCGCGCGACCTCGCGCGCCAGCTTGGCGGTCGGCTCCAGTTCCGCCGCGAACCGGCAACCTGTTTCGCGATCTACTTTCCCCGGTGAAACCGAAGGCGAAAAATCAAAGAAAACCGCCTTTTCCCCGAACACGAAGCCCCGCCCGGGCGTATACTGGCGCTGATGACCACCCCCGTCCCGGATCTCTTCCTCCCGGCTCCCGCGACCCTCGAGGAGGCCGAAGCCCTCGCCGAGATGATCGTCGCGGGCACCAAGTACCGCGACTCCCTGCAGGCCGAGGAGTCGATCCCCTTTGACCGCTACATCCGGGGCTCGCGGCGAGGCTGACCGGAGGGACCGTTCCATGGCGAGCCTGTTCGACGAACTTGCCGAAAAACTGCGCGCCGATCCGCGCCTCACGAGGCGGGGAGGGCCGCGGGCCGACCTCGGCCTCCTCCTCTTCAACGCGCGGGACGAACTCCGCGGGCTCTGGGCGGCGGCGGAACGGAACCTCGCAGCCGACGATCCCGAAGCCCTCGCCGCCCTCCGCTCCGCCGTCGAGCGGCTCAGGCCCATCTTCGGCGAACGGGAAGGCCGTTAGCGGAAGCTCGCGCCGCCCGCGATGACGGGCTCCGTCGGACTCCCGTCTTGGCGGCCCTCGACGACCAAGAATCCTTGTATGGTTCCTCGAGGCGCTGGTTTTCCAATCTGGCGGGACTTTACCCGTTGAGGCCAAAACCACTAAGCTTTCTCCGTGAAGAAACACTCCATCCGGTACTATCTCTACCGGCGCTTGGCGATCGTCATCGCGGTTGGCGGGATTGTCAGCGCGTTCGGCGTCGCCGTGAGCGCCGAGATGGTTCTCGGGCAGATCGTAAGGTCGGCGCAGGAAGAAATCCTCGCCTCGGCCAAGGGAGGAATAGCCCTCCTCGACCGCATCGTCGCCCGCGAAGTTCGGGAACTGCGGGGGAGGGGAGCGGCGGCCCTCCTCGAGCTTGAGAAAAAAGTGCCGTCCGGCGGGGGCTTCGGCCGCCTCGGCGGTTCCGATCTGCGGTCGCTCGCGGACGGCTATGGTGTGGACGAGATCTACCTCATAGGATC
>JAEUJG010000315.1 GCA_016794765.1 Spirochaetaceae bacterium
GGACCACTACGGAATCGCGCTCGGCGGCGGGAACATGCTCGAATGGGCCAAGGATCCCGCGAAGAACGACAAGGACCTCGTGCTCGTCCTCGAGCCAGCCCCCCTCGCGGCAGCGGGCCTCGATCCCGCAAGGGTACAGGGTTGGGCCTTCGCCAAGGTGGAGACGATGGACGCCAAGGGAGCCAAGATCCTCGTGGACAAGCTCCTCCGGCCCTTCGACCTCCGCTGACCTGAAGGCAGGGCCGCAAGGACATGCCGGGCCTCGTGCTCGTCGCGGACGACGAGGAAAAGATCGCCAGGATGGTCGCGAGCTATCTCGAGGCCGCGGGTTTCGAGACGGTCACGGCCCGCGACGGCCGGGAGGCGCTGACAGCCTTCCGCGCCCGCGGTCCCGACCTCGCGTTGCTTGACATAGCGATGCCCGGCATCGACGGCCTCGAGGTCGCCCGGGCGATCCGGGCCTCCTCGGACCTGCCGATCGTATTCCTGACCGCCCGAGCCGAGGAAGCCGACAAGGTGCTCGGCCTCGAACTCGGCGCGGACGACTACGTGACCAAGCCCTTCAGCCCCCGGGAGCTCGTGGCCCGGGTCCGCGCCGTGCTGCGCCGCGGCCGCCTCTCCGACCGGGCGCGCGACGCGGATCCGCCGCTCAGGCGGGGCGCTCTCGAGATGGATTTCCGCCGCCGCCTCGTGCTCGTCGACGGGGAGCCCCGGCCCCTGACCGCGGTGCAGTTCGACATCCTGGCCTTCCTGGCCCGCGAACCGGGCCGGGTCTTCGGCCGCCTCGCCATCCTCGAGGGAGCCTCCGGCGAGGCCTTCGAGGGCTACGAGCGCACGATCGACGCCCACGTCAAGAACATCCGCAAGGCCCTCGGCGACGACAGCGGGGAGCCCCGCTTCATCGGCACCGTGCGGGGCGTCGGCTACCGCTTTCTCGAACCCGGCGCCGCCGGCCCGGACGGGGCCTAGCCGCCGTGCGCCTCAAGAGCAGGCTGTCCCTCTCCTTCCTCGTCGTCATCCTCGCGGGATCGGCCTCGACCCTCCTCCTCGTGCGGCCGGCCACCGAAAGCGTCTACCGCTCCTTCGTGTTCTCCGGCGACGCCGGCAAGGCCCGCGCCTACGCGGCCGTGCTCGGCGGCTACTGGACCGAGAAGGGGAACTGGGAAGGCGCGCAGGCCTTCCTCCACGAGATGCCGGAGCGGCTCCTCCGATCCATCGACGAGCGCATCCACGAAGGCGGCGGCTCCGCGCCGCTCCCGGCCGAGCCTGCGGCCGCGGCGCAGCCCGTTCCCGCGCCGGCGGCCGCGGCGCCGCACGCATCCTCGGCGCCGCTCCCGAGCGCCCCGGCCGCCGCCGACGTTTCGCCCCGCCCCCTCGAGACGATCGGCGCCCTCCTCGCCGACCGCGTGGCCCTGGCCGACGCCCGCGGCATCGTCGTGGCGGACACGGCCGGACTCCTCGTCGGCACGGCCCACCCGCCCGGGCACCTCGCCCACGGCCTGCCCGTCCTCGCCGGCGGCGAACGCGTCGGCACCGTGCTCGTCGGCTCGATGATCGACTCCTCGCTTTCCGACCTCGACGCGCGCTTCCTCGGCCGCATGATGTCCGCGGTGCTTTCCGCGACCTTCCTCTCCGCGGCCCTCGCCCTACTCCTCGGGCTGGCCTTCGCTTCCCGGGTCACTCGGCCCCTCGCCCTCCTCACCGCGGCGGCCCGGCGCGTCGAGGCGGGCGAGCTCGACGCGCGGGTGTCGGTCGGCGGCGAGGACGAGGTCGCGGACCTCGCGCGGTCCTTCAACGCGATGACGAGCGAGCTCGCCCGCCTCGAGGAGGCCAAGCGGCGCATCATCGCGGACGCCTCGCACGAGCTCCGGACGCCGGCCACGCTGATCCAGGGCGCGCTGGAGGCGATGATCGACGGCGTTTACGCGCGCGACGACGCCACGCTCCGCTCCGTGCACGAGGAGTCCGTCCGCCTGGCGCGCCTCATCGACACGCTCCGCGAGCTCGAGCTCGTCGAATCCGGCGCCCTCCGCCTCGAGCGCGAGCCGGTCGACGCGAGGGAGGCCGCCCTGCGCGCCGCCTCCCTCTTCCAGGCCCCGGCCCGGGCCAAGGGCATTTCGCTCGCGGTCGCCGCGGGAGGGGAGGGACTCCTCGTCTCCGCCGATCCCTCGCGGCTGGCCCAGGTCCTCGCGATCTTCCTCACCAACGCCCTGGCCTACACCCCCGCGGGCGGCCGCGTCGAACTCGCCGCCCGCCGCCCCGCCGCGGCCTCCGCCGCCGCCGGGCCCGGCCCCGTCGCCCTGGCCGTCGGCGACTCGGGGCCGGGCGTCCCGATGGCGGAGCGCGGGCGCGTCTTCGAGCGCTTCCACCGCGTCGATCCCTCGCGCTCGAGCGCCTCCGGCGGGCGCGGGCTCGGCCTCGCGATAGCGGCCGAGATCGCCAAGGCCCACGGCGGCCGCATCGAACTCGGCGACTCGCCCCTCGGCGGCGCGGAGTTCGTCCTCCTCTTGCCCGCGACGGCCGCCCCGGACTAGAATCGAACCATGTTCCGCCCGGAAGAGATCATCTTCGCCCCGACCGCCCGCTGCAACCTCCGCTGCGCCCATTGTCGCGTAACGCGCGTTCCCGACGAGCTCGACGCCGCCTCCGCGATCGCCTTCATGGAGGACTGCGCGGCCCGCGGCGTGGAGCGCGTCGGATTCTCCGGCGGCGAGCCCTTCCTGCGGCCGGACTTCCTCCGCGAGGTCTCCTCCGCCGCCGTCGGCCTCGGCCTCCTCTTCGACCGGCTCATGACGAACGGCGTCTGGTGGCGCGACGAGGCCGAACTCACGGAGGTCCTGGGCGGCCTGGCCGACGCGGGCTTCGACGGCAAGCTCGGCCTCAGCGTCGACGCCTACCACGACTCCGAAGCGGAAGCCCTCGGCGCCTTCGTCCTCGCGGCCTTCGGGGCCTTCGGCCGCCGCGATTGCGTGGAGATCCTCTCCGTCGAGTCGGCCGACGACGCTCCCCTCCTTGAAAAGCTCCGCCGCCTCGCCGCCGTCGCGGGGGGCGGGCTGATCCTCGAGGACGGCCGGCCCGCCGCCATCGCCGAAGCGCCGCCACGGCGCGGCGCCCCCCCCCGGCCCGACGGGGAGGAACTCCGCATCGACATCCGGCGCTTCCCCTACTCGGCCGCCGCCGAGGAGGACGCCTGGCGCTCGGAGTCCTGGTTCGAGGACGACTGGTGCGCCGGCCCCGGAAACGTCTTCTACGTCCATCCGAACGGCAAGGTCGCCGTCTGCTGCGGCTTCGCGAACGAGAACGAAGAGCTCGTCGTCGGGCGCCTCTCGGAGGGCTGCGAGGCCCTGCTGGCTTCGGCCGCCCGCAGTCCCCGCGTGCGGGCCTGCTACGAGACGGGCCTCGGCGAACGCCGCAAGGCCCTCGAGGCCTCGGGCACGATCTTCCCGGGAAAAACCTCCGACCTCTGCTTCTTCTGCGACTACCTCTGCAAGAAGGGACTATGAACGCGGGCGGAGCCCCGTGGGCCGCCGCGCGGCTCCTCGTCGCGACGATCCTCCTCGCCGCCGCCCTTCCCGCCCGCGCCGCCGATCCGGCCGTCCTCCACTCCTACGCCCTCGGCATCGACGCGGGGCTCGCCAGCGACTCGGTCTACTGCGTGCTCCAGGACCGGGAAGGTTTCATGTGGTTCGGCACCTTCGGCGGCCTCTCCCGGTACGACGGCGAAACCTTCACGAACTACCGACCCAAGGCCACCGAGGGCGCCCTCGCCGCCTCGGTGGTCTTCGCCCTGGCGGAGGACGGCGAGGGCAGGCTCTGGGTCGGCACCGACGGCGGCGGCCTGGCCCGTTACGACCGGGAACGCGATTCCTTCCACCTCTTCCGCGCGGGCCCCGCCGAGGCCGGGGGCCTGAGCTCCGACCGGGTCTTGGCCCTCTGCGCCGACCGCCTCGGCCGGATCTGGGCCGGCACGGGCGACGGCCTCCTCAACATCGTCGATCCCGGGACCTCGCGGGTCACGCGCCTGGCCCTTCCCGCGCGGCCCGGCGCGGCGGCCTCGGGCTCCTCCTCCGGACCGCCCGTGCGTTGCCTCGTCGCGGATCCGGAAGGCGGGGTCTGGGCCGGCACCGAGGGAAGGGGCCTTATCCGCGTCGGGGAGGACGGCAGCGTCGAAGCCTTTACCCACGATCCGCCAGACCCGCGCAGCCTCGGTTCCGACACCATCCGTTCCCTCCTCCGCGACTCGCGGGGCCGCCTTTGGATCGGCCTCGGCGACGGCGGCGTCGATCTCCTCGACGGGGCCGGCTTCCGCCACGCGCGCAATCCCGAATCCCCCCGCCAGGCCGTCCGGGCCCTCGCCGAGGATCCCGAAGGCGCCCTCTGGGTGGGCTACGAGGACGAGGGCATCGGCCTCCTCGATCCCGAAACCCTCGCCCTCCGGCCGCCCCCGGCCGGGGCCGACGCGATGGTCCGCGCCCTGTACCGCGACCGGCGCGGCCTCATGTGGGCGGGCTTCAAGGCCGCCGGCATCAGGACCTTCAACGTCCGCTCGGCCGCCTTCACCCTGTACGGCGCGGCGGGCGAGGGGCGTCCCCTGCGGCTCCTGCGGGGCATGGCGGAACTGCCGGACGGGAGGCTCCTCGTCGGCACCGACGGCGAAGGCCTCTTCCGCCTCGATCCCGCCTCGGGCGACGCCGAACCCTTCGCGGGCCTGCCCGCCGACCGCGCCTCCAGGAAGGTCTACGCGGTCGCCGCCGGCGCCGCGGGCGTCGTCTGGATCGGCACCGACGGCGGCGGCCTCGTCGCGCGCCGCCCCGACGGGACGAGCCGCGTCTACCGCCACGCGGGCGCGGATCCCGACAGCCTCGCGCGGGACGTGGTCTGGGCCCTCCTCGAGGATCCGGACGGACGGCTCTGGGTCGGCACCGAGGGCGGCGGACTCGACCGCCTCGATCCCGCGACGGGACGCTTCGAGCACTTCCGCCACGATCCCTCCGACCCCTCTTCGATCCGCGGCTCCTCGGTGCGCTCGATTTACCGCGATTCCAAGGGCAGGCTCTGGATCGGCACCTGGGACGGCGGCCTATCCCGCCTCGATCCCGGCGCCGCGGGCTTCGCGAACTACGGGCCGCGCCCGGGCGACGAGGAATCCCTGGCCGACGCGAGCGTCAACTGCGTGTTCGAGGATTCGCGCGGCGAGGTCTGGATCGGCACGGGCGGATCGGGGCTGGCCAGGCTCGACGTCGAGACCGGCCGCTTCCGCCATTACCACGAAGATGAGGGACTCCTCGGCAGCACCGTCTACGGGATCACGGAGGACCGCGCCGGCAGGCTGTGGGTCGCCACGGCCGCCGGCCTTTCCGCCTTCGATCCCGCGACCGGAAATTTTTTCTCCTTCGGCGCGGAGGACGGCCTCGCTACGGCGGGCGTTTCGCAGAACGCCTTCCTGAGGAGCTCCAGGGGAGACATCTGGCTCGGCGGCCCCGACGGACTCGCCCGCTTCGATCCCGCTTCGACCGCGACGGAATCCCCGCCGCCGGAAATAGCCATCACCGGCCTCGAGACGCCGGAGAACGGCCGGATGCCGCGCCGCATCGCCGGGAAGGACCGGATCGTCCTCCCCTACGACAACGCCGGCCTCGGCTTCAGGATCGCCGTGCTGGACTTCGTCGCCCCGCGGCGCAACCGCTACGCCCTGCTCCTCGAGGGCCAGCAGAAGGAATGGAGCCAGCTCGGCTACGCGAACGCCGGCACCCTGGCCCACCTCCCGCCGGGCAGCTACGTCCTCAGGGTCCGCGGCGCCAACGGCAACGGCGTCTGGAGCGACGGCAGCAAGGCGCTCTCCATCCTGGTCGAGCCGCCCTTCTGGGGCAGGCCCTGGTTCGGCTTCCTCATGGCCGGCCTCGGTGCCGCCGCCGTCGCCCTCCTCGTCGCGGGCCGGCTCAGGAACCTTCACGAACGCAACGCCTTCCTCCTCCGCTTCGCGCGGCACGTCGAGGAGGTGCGCGAACAGGAGCGGACCAACGCGGCGCGCGAGGTCCACGACGACATCGGCCAACAGCTCACCGTCCTGAACCTCCAGGCCTACTGGCTCAAGAACCACCTCGACGCCGAGGAGGAAATCCGAGCGGAGCGCCTCGCGGAAGTGCAGTCGTCCATCTCGGAGGCGATGACGGCGGTCAAGGCCATGGCCACGCGGCTCAGGCCCATCGCCCTCGACGCCCTCGCCTTCGGCGACACGATCACCTGGTTTGCGCGCGACTTCGAGCGAAGGACGGGCATCGCCTGCGCGGCCCGCATCGAGACCGGCATCCCGCCCCTGTCGGACGCCGAGGCGACGGCCCTCTTCCGCGTCCTCCAAGAGGCCCTCGCCAACGTGGCGCGGCACTCGGAGGCGAGATCGGCCGCCATCACGCTGCGGGTCGAGGGGGGCTTCGTCGTCCTCGAGCTGGCCGACGACGGGGTCGGCGCCGACCCCGCCAAGGCCAAGGCCGCGGACGCCTTCGGCATCATGGGCATGCGCGAGCGCTGCGAAGCCTTCGGCGGCAGTCTCGGGATCGTCACGAAGCCCGGCAAAGGCATGCGCGTCATCGCGGCGATGCCCGCGCGCCAAGACCCGGCGAATCGAGCGGCGGCGGGCTGGCAGGGCGGCGCCTCCGCCGGCCAGGCCGGCGACGCGGAGGGGGAATGACCATGCTGAAGCTCCTCATTTCCGACGACCACTTCCTCATCCGCAAGGGACTCCGCCAGCTCCTCGAGGAAAACCTTCCCGTGGCCCGTCTCGACGAGGCCGAGGACGGCCCGAGCACCCTGGAGCTCGTCCGCGCCACCCGCTACGACGCCATCGTCCTCGACATCTCGATGCCGGGGAAGGACGGACTCGACCTCATCAGGGACATCAAGGAGCTGACGCCTACGGCCCAGGTCATCGTCCTCTCGATCCAGCCGGAGGAACAGTACGCGATCCGCGCCTTCCGCCTCGGGGCCTCCGGCTGCCTCAACAAGGCCGGCAATCCGGGTGAGATCGTCGAGGCGGTGAAGACCGTCGTCGGCGGCCGTCGCTACCTTTCGGCCAAGGCGCAGGAGCTCCTCCTCGACGACGTGTCGCGCGCCGCCGGCGCCGGCCTTCCCCACGAGAGCCTCTCCGACCGCGAGTTCCAGGTCTTCCGCCTCCTCGCCTCGGGAAAGCCCATCGGCGAGATCTCGGAGCTGCTGTCGCTCAGCGTAAAGACGGTGAGCACCTATCGCGCCCGCGTCCTCCAGAAGATGGGCATGGACAACAACGCCCAGCTCACCCACTACGCCTTCAAGCACGGCCTCGTCGGCGAGCCGTGAAAGCAGGGCGCGTAGGACGGATTCGGACAGCGGAATCCCCGCCCTTCCTACATACGCCGCGCGTCCTCCCGACCTACACTGGCGCCATGGCGGCCACAGGCGAACTCGAGTTGCGGACCCATCCGCCCTACCTCAGCGAGGACCGCGGGGAGATCGCGGCCTTCCTGCTCGCGCGTGGTCTCGAACCGCCAGCGGACGAGGCGGACTACGCGGTCTCCTTCCTCCGCGGCGGCGCGATGGTCGGCTCGGGCTCGCGCAAGGGCCGGATCCTCCGCGGCATCGCCGTAGACGAGGCCGAGCGCGGCGGGGGACTGGCCGCCCGCATCGTTTCCGAGCTCGAGGCCGAGGCGAGCCGCCGCGGCGTCGGCGGCCTTTTCGTCTTCACGAAGCCGGACAACCGCGCGATTTTCGAGTCCCTCGGCTACCGCGAACTCGCGGCCGCCCGCGGCGCCGCCGTCCTCCTTGAAAAGGGCGGCGGCCTCGACGCCTGGCTCGCGTCCCTGCGCGCCGAGCTCGGCCCCGCCTCAGGCCCGCCCGAGTCCGGGCCCGTCGCGGCCCTCGTGATGAACTGCAATCCCTTCACCCTCGGCCACCGCCACCTCGTGGCGACCGCGGCCTCGCGCTCTTCGCGCGTCATCCTTTTCGTCGTCAGCGAGGAGGCCTCGAGCTTCCCCTTCGAGGTCCGGCGCCGCCTCGTCCGCGAGGGCGTCGCGGACTTCCCCAACGTGCGCGTCGTCGCGGGTTCCGACTACCTCGTCTCGCGCGCCACCTTCCCGACCTACTTCCTCAAGGACCGCGCCGGCGAGGCGGCGGAGATCCACGCCCGCCTCGACGCGGACCTCTTCGGGCGCCGCATCGCCCCCGCCCTCGGCGTCGCGCGGCGCTACGTCGCCGAGGAGCCCTACAGCCCCGTCACCGCGACCTACAACCGCGCCCTCGCGGAGGTCCTCCCGCCCCTCGGCGTCGAGCTCGTGGAGATCCCCCGGCTCGCCCTCGGCGGCGCCGCGGTGAGCGCCTCCGCCGTGCGCCGCGCGATCCGCGAGGGCCGCCTGGACGCGGCCCGGAGCCTCGTGCCCGAATCCACCTGGAATTATCTCGCCTCGCCCGAGGCCGCGCCCGTGCTCGCGCGCGTGGCCGCCGCCGAAGGCAGGCATTAGGAATGAGAAAGGACGGACAAGCCATGGAAATCCGGAGAGCAGCCCAGGCGGGCACGCTCGAATCCTGCGACGCCGCCGTGACCGTCGAGCCCCTCGGGCCCGGCGCCCCCGCCGCGCTCGAGGTCATCGTCGAGGGCGGCGACCGCCGCTTCGAGCCGCGCGTCCGCGCCGCGGCCCTCGCGGCCCTCGCCGAACTCGGCGTCGCCGCCGCCAAGGTGACGGTCCGCGACCGCAGCGCCCTCGACTGCACGGTGCGCGCCCGCGTCCTCGCGGCCTGCCTCCGCGCCGCCGGCGAGGAAGCCGCCAAGCCCGCGGCCGCCCCCTGGGAGGCCCTGCGATGATCGCTTCCCTGCGCCGGACGATGCTCTTCGTCCCCGGCAACAATCCCGCCCTCGTCAAGGATCCGGACGTCTACGGACCCGACTCGATCATCTTCGACCTCGAGGACTCCGTCGCGCCCACCGAGAAGGACGCCGCCCGCCTCCTCGTCTACTCGGCCCTCTCCTCCGTCGACTACGGCGGGACGGAGCGTGTCGTGCGCATCAACGGCCTCGATACGCCCTGGTTCCGCGAGGACGTGCGCGCGATGGTCCGCGCCGGCATCGAAGTCGTGCGCCTCCCCAAGACCGAGTCCGCCGAGGACATCCGCAGCATCGAAAGGCTCGTCGAGGCCGAGGAGAAGGCCGCGGGCCGCGCCCCCGGCTCGGTCCGCCTGATGGCCGCCCTCGAAAGCCCCCTCGCCGTGATCAACGCCTACGAGATCGCGACCGCCTCCAAGCGCCTCGTCGCCATCGCCCTCTCCGCGGAGGACTTCGTCACGAGCATGAAGACGAGCCGCTCCAGCGAGGGCGTGGAGCTCTTCGAGGCGCGCGGCCGCATCGTCATCGCGGCCCGCGCCGCCGGCGTCATGGCCATCGACACGGTCTATTCGGACGTCGCCGACGAGGAGGGCTTCCTCCGCGAGGTGCGCCTGGTCAAGCAGATGGGCTTCGACGGCAAGTCCGTCATCAACCCGGCGCAGATCCCGGTCGTCCACGCGGCCTACGCGCCGACGGCGGAGGAGCTCCGCCGCGCGCGGCGCGTCGTGGCCGCGGCCGCCGACGCGGAGGCGAAGGGCCTCGGCGTCCTCGCCCTGGACGGCAAGATGATCGACAAGCCCATCGTGGAGCGCGCGCGCCGGGTCGTCGACCTCGCCCGCGCCTCCGGCATGAAGTTCGAGGAGGAGACGCGATGAGCCGCAACGCCAT
>JAEUJG010000340.1 GCA_016794765.1 Spirochaetaceae bacterium
ACTCCGCCTAAGCCGCCGCCACGGCCGTCCTCGACTAGACGCCAGGCGTCCTCGGCGCCACGGCCGGGGCGCTCGCCTCGCGGGTGCTCTCCCGCGAGGCCGCCGCCTTCTTCGACCGCCTGGCCGGAGACTGGGACTGCATAGCCGTCCATCCGCGGGAACGCGTCGAGAGCGTCCTCGCCCCGCTCGGCGACCTCGCGGGCAGACGGGTCCTCGACGTGGGCAGCGGCACGGGCGTCCTCCTCCCCTACCTCTCGGCCCGCGTGGGCCCCTCGGGAAGGGTGCTCGCCCTCGACCTCGCCCCGCGCATGATCGAGGAGTCGCGCCGGAAGCACCGCGCGCCGAACCTCGCCTTCGAGGTCGCGGACTTCCTGGACTGGCGGAGCGACGAGGCCTTCGACGCCCTCGTCGCCTACTCCTGCTTCCCCCACTTCGACGACCCCGGCGCCTTCTGGGACTCCGCCGCGCGGAACCTGGCCCCCGGGGGCCTCGCCCTCGTGGCGCACATCGAGGGCCGCGAGCGCATCAACGCGATGCACGGGAAGCGCGCTCCCGGCGTCTCGCGGCTCCTCCCCCCCGCCTTCGAGCTCGCCCGCCTCGCTGAGGCGCGGGGCTTCGAGCCGCTCGAGGCGACCGACGAGGCGGAGCGCTACCTGGTCCTCGCGCGCAGGAAATGACCTGTAAATGAGCGGCGCGGGCCCAAGGATCGTCCCGGGCCCGCGCCGCGTTTTTTAGACGCCGCCCGCTGGCGACGCGGCATTCAAGCGCCCCGAAGCCCCTAGGCCCCGACCTGCGTGGTCAGGAAGACCTGTAGGCCCATCTGCTCGACCTGGCTCTGGAGGCCCTCGATGCCGTCCATGTGCGCGTCCTCGTCGTTGAGGATGCCCTGGAGGAAGTCCCGTGTCGCCGCGTCCTTGAGCTCCCCCGCGAGGGCGATGGCCTCGTTGTAGGCCTTGATGGCGCCTTCCTCGGCCTCGTGGTCGTAGGCGAGCTGCTTGTCGACGCTCGAGCCGATGTGGATCCGCTTGAGCTCGCTGACGATCGGCGTCCCCTCGAGGAAGAGGATCCTTCCGATGAGCCTCTCCGCGTGCTTCATCTCGTCGATGGCCCGCTTCTCGAAGTGCTTGTGGAGCTTTTCGTAGCCCCAGTCGTCGCACATCTCCGAGTGGACCATGTACTGGTTGATCGCGGTGAGCTCGTCCGCGAGGAGGGAGTTGAGCGCGGCGAGGATCTTCTCGTTTCCTTTCATCCTGTGCCTCCGTGACGCTTGATCGTCGATGTCTCTAGTCTCGGGTATCCCCGCCGCTTGTCAAGCGCGGACCGCCCGGCTCCGCCTCGGCGGGGCCGAGGCCCGGCGCGGATCGTTCCGGCGTCGGCAGCAGCGCCACCCAGAGGCTCCCCGCCGAGGCCGCGCCGAGGACGAGGAGCTTGACCCACAGGGGCGGGATCGCGAGGGCTCCCAGGGCGGCGAAGCCCATCATCGCGCCGATGGAGACGGCCTTGCCCGGGCGGCTGATCCTGCCTTCCTCGACGAAGAGACGGACTCCGGGGCCGAAGCGGCGGTGGCGCACGATCCTTTCGTACATGCGCCGGTTCGTCCGGAGGAAGGCCAGGGCCGCGATGATCCAGAAGATGGTGGTAGGGAGGCCGGGCAAGAAGACCCCGACCCAGCCGAGCCCGAAGGCGAGCCAGCCCAAGCCGGCCCAGAGGACGCGTCCCGTGCCGCTCACTGCTTCCTCCTTAGTCCACGCGCCTCTCTCCCCGGCGGGCGGGCCCAGGGCCCCGCCCGCCGGAGCGGCGGAGGCCGGCTAGCGCGGAACCTCCGACAGCGGCAGACCGAGGGCCTTGGCGACCCCTTCGCCGTAGGCCGGATCGGCCTTGAGGCAGTTGCCGACATGCCGGATCTTGACCTCCCGCGGCGCGTCGCCCATCGCGCGGGCCGTGTTGCCGAACAAGGCCTCCTTCTGGGCGGGGCTCATGAGCCGGAAGAGGAGGCCGGGCTGCGTGAAATAGTCATTGTCGTCCGCGCGGAAGTCGTAGCGGGTGGCGAAACTCTCCAGGGCGAGCGGCGGCTCCTCCGCTTCCGGCTGCTCCTTCCACTCGCCGTAGGAGTTGGGCTCGTAGCCGAGGGTGGAGCCGTAGTTGCCGTCCACGCGCATCGAGCCGTCGCGGTGGTAGGCGTGGTAGGGGCAGCGCGGCGCGTTCACCGGGATCTGGTGGTGGTTGACGCCGAGCCGGTAGCGCTGGGCGTCGCCGTAGGAGAAGAGCCGCCCCTGGAGCATGCGGTCGGGCGAGAAGCCGAGGCCCGGCACGACGTTCGCGGGGTTGAAGGCCGCCTGCTCCACGTCCGCGAAATAGTTTTCCGGATTGCGGTTGAGCTCGAGCATGCCGACCTCGACGAGGGGGTAGTCCTTGTGGTACCAGACCTTGGTGAGGTCGAAGGGATTGTAGGGCATCTTGGCCGCGTCGGCCTCCGGCATGACCTGCACGCACATCTTCCAGCGCGGGAAGTCCTTGCGCTCGATGGCCTCGTAGAGGTCGCGCTGGTGGCTCTCGCGGTCCTTCGCGACGATCGCCTCCGCCTCGGCGTCCGTAAGGTTCTTGATACCCTGCTGGCA
>JAEUJG010000094.1 GCA_016794765.1 Spirochaetaceae bacterium
CGCCAGCCGGATGATCGACCGCTTCGTCGCGCTCGCGCGCGAGCGCGTGGCCAAGGTGGCCACCGGACGGTTCGGCGCCGACATGCGCGTGTTCGTGGAAAATGACGGTCCCGTAACGATAATCATCGACTCCAAGACGAGGTGAAGGTGGAAGCAGGCGAGGGGCGTGTGCGGTTCGGCCTGGGCTCGGCGACCCTCCTGCTCCTCCTCGGCTGCTCGGCGGCGGAGCCGCGCCAGAGGCCGGCCACCCCGGCCGCGGACTGCCCGTCCGCCTCGGTCGTGGTGGTCGAGAGGCCCGCCGCGGAGGCGCCGCCGAGCGCGAGCGCGCCCGAGCAGGCCCCGCCCGTCGCGACGCGGGAGATGAAGGAGGCGCCGCTCGAGCCGTTCCTCCACACGTTCCCGGGGGACGTCGAGCTCGAGATCACCTTCGGCAAGACGTCGGGCGCGACGACCGTCAGCCAGATCCGCCACGGCGAGCGGATCGTGTACCCGCCGGCTTGCGGAAAGACGATGGCGGGGCTCTGCTCACGCGCCCACCGCACCATCCGCGGCGAGCCGGGCGGCGACGAACGCGACGACATGTTCGAGATGGGGCCGCACCTGCTCCTCCTCTCGGCCGGAGGGGAAGGCGATCGGGCTGGAGCCTTCTTCGCAGCGACGTTCATCGGCTCGCCCATCTGCAGCACCCACGCGTTCTGGGAGCTGCGGGCCGACGCGAAGGGCGTTCGCGTCTCCGAGCCCATCCGCGGCTGCTTTCCCGGCGCGACCGGCGAAGATCAGTTGACCTACCGGATCTTCCCGAGCGACCCGCCGACCTATGTCTTTCGGTCCATGTTGATCGAGCGGCCCGACGCCGAGGTCGTGTCGGTCTACACCTTCGACGAGCGCACGATGACCTTCACGCGCCGCTTCGTCGGGAAGACCGCGAAGAACTGGCCGAACGCGCGCTGAGCTCGACAGGCGGTCGCTTCGCCGTGACGAGGCGCGCCGCGAGGTCCATCGCTGCGACCATGCCCTTTTCATCGGCCTTGCCACGCCAGGCGATGTCGTAGCCGGTGCCGTGGTCGACGCTGGTGCGGACGATGGGCAGGCCGAGCGTGACGTTGACGGCGTCCCCGAAGGCGAGGAGCTTGCTCGGGATGGTGGCCTGGTCGTGGTACATCGCGACCACCCCGGCGAGCTCTCCCTTCGCCGCGCGGCGCATGGCGGTCTCGGCCCCGATCGGTCCCACGAGGCTGGCGGCGACCGCGTCCGTCCCGAGCCGCTTTCGTGCGGCCGCGATGCCCGGCGCGATCTGCTCGATCTCCTCGCGGCCGAGCAGGCCACCCTCTCCGGCGTGTGGGTTCAGCGAGGCGACCGCGATGGTCGGCCTTCGCGCGCCGACCGCCTCGAGGAGCCGCGCGAGCCAATACGCCGAGACCGCGACGCTCTCCTTCGTGATCGCCCGCGGGACCTTCGCGATCGGGAGGTGCGTCGTGACGAGCGACGTGACGAGCTTGTCGGCCCAGAAGGCCATGACGACCTCGCGGG
>JAEUJG010000402.1 GCA_016794765.1 Spirochaetaceae bacterium
TTTCCGCTTGTCTCGCGGCGCCATGGAGCGCGGCGATCAGATCTCGCCGCCGCCCTCGTCGACCTCGGCGGGTCCGCCGGCCTCCGCGTGGACGACGCGCAGGATCCTGGGCAGGGTCTCGAGGCGCTTGCCTTTCTGGACAAGCACGCCGACGACCACGCCGATCACGAGGCCCGCCAGGCCCGAAAGGGCGGCCGGAGCCTCCGAGGCGCCCGGGAAGAGGGCGCGGCCGGCCACATAGCCGCCGGCGAAGAGCGCGAGCGGCAAGCCGAGCACCCAAAGGGCGCCTTCGAGCTGGGCCTTGCCCTCCACCTGGATCTCCACCTCGTCGCCTTCGGCTATGGTTACCTCGTCCCGGTTGTAGGCCTGGAGGCAGTTGCGGCTGGTCTTGCAACCGTTGTTGCCGCAGGCGCCGCAGGCGGCGGTCATTTCAAGCTGGACGGTCACCAGCTTGCCCTGGATCTCCTTCACTATCCCCCGTTCGGTCATCGAGCACCTCCTCGCAGGGTATCCGCAGCGCCTTCATCGACGAGGCGCGTCCGTCGTCTTCGATATCGAAAAGGCAGCCCTGGAGCTCCAGGCCCGCCGTCCCGTCCTTCGCCCAGGCGGGAATGCCCGAGATGAATTCCCGAATCCGCGTGGCGGCGTCGGCGCCGCCGACCGAAACCAAACTGCCCGTGCGGCCCGCGTCGGTGATCGCCGCCGTGCCGCCGCCCAGGATCCGCGCGTCGGCCGTCAGGGTCTTGCCGTGCGACCCGACCATGACTGAGACGAGGCCGTCCAGGTGGCGGGCCATCGCTTCCTTCTCCGCCGTCGTCGCCGCGTGGAAGTCGAGGACGATGGCCTTCGTCTCCTCGCGGAGCTTGCGCGCCAGGTCGGTCGCCGCCTGGAAGGGATTGGCGAGGTGGACCCGCGGAAAACTCGCCTGGCCGAGGAGCTGGATCACGGCGACCTTGCCCTTCGGCGTCGAGAAGACGCGGTAGCCGCGGCCCGGATTGCCGTAGGGGTAGTTCGCGGGCCGGATCAGGTAGGGCGACTTGCCAAGCTGCTCGACGATGTCGCGCTTGTAGTAGCAGCACTCGCCGAGCGTCAACACGTCAAGGCCGAGCTTGTGGAGGTAGACGGCGTGCTGCCGTCCGAGTCCCGCCCCGCCGGTCGCCGAATCGGCGTTGCCGATGACGAAATCGGCCCCGAGCTCCTTGCGCGTCTTGGCGAGGAGCTTTTTTACGGTGAACACGCCCGCCTTGCCGACGATCTCGCCGACATAGAGAATTCTCATACCCACGATTTCAATCTACCCGAATCCCGGCCCAGTTACAAGGCGAGGGAGGCGGCGCGGGAGGGCGACGCCGCCGGAGGTTGGGCGCCGCCCTCGCGCGGCGGGGGCGTGGGGGGTGCGAAAAGGGCGAGGGGGGCGTGTTTCGCCTTGGGCCCCCTCGCCCGATGGCTACCAGGTCGCGCCGCCGTCCAGGGATTTCTTGATGGTGATCGAATAGCCGTTCGGGTGGGGCGAATTCGTGGAATAGGCCGCGTACACCGTCGACCCAACGATCTCCATGGCGGTGTAGGAGCCCGCGACGCCGCTCGACGCATCCAGGGGCTGAGTGGACCAGGACAACCCGGCGTCGGTGGATCTCGACATCCGCAGGCTATCCACACCTCCATAGCGGGAGGTCCAGACGGCGAACATCCGATTCCCGTCGGGCATCCGGAAGACTATGTTGTTCGATCCGTCGCTCCCTTCCCCGGAAAAGCTGTGGCCCGTCGACCAAGACCCCAGGGTCAGGTCCGTAGAGGCGCGGAGACGTGGCTCGCCAGTCCCGTCCGAGACGGCGTAGAAGAGGTAGGCCCTCGTCGAATCGATCGCGATAACATCCCTGGCGATGTTGCTCGCATCCGTCCAGGCCGTGCCATACGACCACGTGCCCGGGTCCGAGATGGTGGAGCGCGGGATCCGCGCGGTGCGCAACACCTTCGAATCCGTGTAGGCGAGGTAGACGTTGTTCGCGTCCACCTTTAGGGTCGGGTAGAAGCCGCCCGTGTGCGTCGAGCCGTCGGCGACGACGTAGGAGGTGAAATCCCAAGGGATGGTCGAGCCCATGTAGCTGTAGAAGCCATCCTGCCTTACGTAGAGATAGAGCTTTTTCGGGGAGCTCGTGTTGTCATAGGCGGCCACGTACACCTGGCCGTTCGCGCAGGAGATGGCCTCGTTGCCGGGATTGTAGTAGTTCGTCCCGAAGGAGAAGCTGCCCGTCCAGGTGAACGAGAGCGTTCCCGAGGGGGCGGCGCAATAATGACAGGTGTTCGCGGAGGTGAGCGAGTAAAAGAGGTGCAAGCCGTAGGAGGAGGCCGTGAAGGAAAAGCCGCCCACGTCGGTCGAGGCCACCACGAGGGTCGCCGCTGACCAAGTCTTCCCGCCATCGACTGAGGAGCGGATCGCGATGCCCGAATTGGCGGGCGTCGCCGAATCATAGACCTTGTAGGCGGCGTAGAGCGTCGGCGTCGGACTGGCCACGTATGCGAGCTTGGGGCAGTAGAAATAGGTCGTGCCCGCCGCGCTCACGATCGCCTTGCTCCCGTGCCACTGCGTCGAATGCCCCGAACCAGAAAAGGCATACGCGGGGAAAGACGCATCGTTGGAGTTGATCACGAAGTCGCAGGCGTAATCCGCGTCAGGCGCGGCCGGCGTGAAGTCAACGGAAAAGCTCGTCGAAGCGCCGGGTGCGAGCGTCAGCTGGACAGGTTGCACGATGCCGCCGTATGCCGCCTGGCCGCCGCCACCCGTCTTCGAAACGATGAGGGGGCCCGACAGGGTAACGTTCTTGCTCCCGTCGTTCTTTAGCGTGAGCGTTTTCGTCGCCGGATCGCCGAAAATCGTGTCGGGCCAGCCGACCGTTTCGCCGGGCAGGATCCTCGCGGCACCGTCGTAGAGCGCCAGGCCGATTTTCGAGTTCACGACCTCCCTCTCCACAAGAGCCTTCAGGCTGAGCGTCTGCTGACAGCCGAGGCTCACGAGAAGGGCAAGGGCGCCTACGGCGATCCGTGGGGCCCTTCGCGCGAAGCGAAGTCTATTCAATCCTGCCATAGTAGGTTACCTCTTTGTCGTTCGACTTCGGCGGCGCGCACGCCCTCTCCCGAGCCGGCGCCCAGATACGCGTACTGGGCCGCGAGCTTAGGGTCCAGGCGCCGGAGGCGCTCGTAGGCCGCGAGGGACTCCCCGTATTTCCCCATGGCGGCGTTCGCTCGCGCGCTGGAGACGAGCGCCTGGGGATGGTCGGGAGAAGCCTTGAGGACCCGGCCGTAATACGAGAGAGCCTCCGCGTACTTGCCGCGGAGGAAGAGGATATTCCCCATGTTGAAGACCGCGGCGAGGCTGCTCTTGCTTTCCGCTAAGGCGACGGAGAACTGCTCCTCGGCCTTGTCGAGCTGGCCGTAGCGGGCATAGAGGACACCGAGCCGGTTTAGAAGGGCGGACTTGCTCCCCTGCTTCTTGAGTTCGGCTTGGATTGCGGCGACCCGGGTGCCGAGCTCGGCCGAGACGTAGGCGGCGAGCTCGGCCTTGAACGCCGCCGAGGCGGCCTTCAGGTCGGGTTTGGTCGCAGCCTCTCCGTCCCCCGGGTAAACGACGGGCTGGTATTCCTTCCAGGCCTCGCGGACGGAGAGGAAGCCGGCGTCGTTCTTCGCGGAACTCTCCCGCCATTGCCGGGCGCCCTCTCTCCAGGCGGCCACGAAGCCGCCCTTGCGGTCGGTCGTCTCTATCGGCAGCCAGACCTTGTCATCGCGGACGATGAGGTCCTCGGGACGCAGGAAGGTCTTCGCGGCCTCCTCCGGACTCATCTCCAGATCCACGGCCATGAGGATATGTCCCGGCGTCGTGATGAGCGCCGTGGGCAGGCCGACCGATTCCAGCAAGGAGCAGTACAAGACGGTGAGATCGGAGCACTTGCCCGACCTGAAGCCGAGCGTCTGCCGCGGGAATTGGATGAAGTCGACGACCTGCTTGTTGTTCGTCTCGAGGGCCGAGGCGGGATCCTTCACGTAGGCGAATTTCTGCGCGCGCAGGGCCTCGTGGACCGCCATCGCGATCTGGAGATTCTGGTTAACGGCCGGATTCAGCAACTCCTTCGTCGCGACGGCGATGCCCTTCGCGTACGCGAGGGCGGAAGGATCCTTCGAGCTGATGAAGGCCGCCGCCTTCCGGTCGTCGTCCCAGGTGATCGCGTTGCGGTCCAGGACATCGAGCGTCCCGACGTAACTGTCCTTGAAGGTTTGCCCGTACTGGCTGTACTCAAGAGTCACGGAAATGGGGAGCTTCGTGGCCTCGACTATCTCGAGGATGTCCTCTTTGAAGAGACCATAGAGGAGAAGCTCGCCGGAGGCTCCGGGAGCCACCCGCAGGGGAACCCCCGCGCCCTTCGCCTCGTCCATATAACGCTTGACGTTCACTTCGGCCTTTATGCCCGTGGCGGCCTGGGTCTCGAAGTTGCGCACGACGATGCGCCCGAGGGGATGGTCGTCATAATGCTTGAAGAACACGGGAAAGACCGAATCCAGCTTGACGCCGGAAAAGGCCAGCCCACGTCCGAGGTTTTGTATGGGTTGAAAACCGGGAGGAAGCTGGAAGTTTTTCCTGGGCCCGCCTTCGCCGAGCCTGACCGAAAGCCCCAGCCCCGCGGAGATGCCGCTGAAGAGTCCGTAATAGGAACGGTAGGCGGCCTCCGCCTCCAGTCTGAGCGATCGGGAAAGCTCCAAGCCGACCACGGCTCCGCCGGAAAAATACGGATTGAAGTTGGTCTCCCCGGAGGCGCCGTTTCGAAGCGCGGCGAAATAGCCAAGGTCGCCGCGCAGGCGGAGGGAAAGGCTCCTGCTGACATGAAACTGCAAGCCGGCTTCCGCGGCGAGCGCGCCAGCGGAAAGGCTCAAGCCGGGCGCCTCGGTCGGCAGGAAGGAATAGTTCGCTCCCAGACCGGCGAAGAAGTACGGCATGGAAGGCGGGTGCCACGAGGCGTGCAAAGAACTGCCGAATGCCGTCTTGTACAGAGCGGAATCGGCTCCCAGGGAAAACAGCACTTCAGGGTTCGCGGAGAGCGTCAGCTGACCACCGCCCGGCAAGGAAGCGTTGTCGGACGCCGCCGCGGGGCTTTCGGCGCCGGCGGGCGGCACATACAGGGAACAAGCCAAGATCAGGAACGCGAGGGGCACTTTTTGTGCTTGCATTGACTTGCCTCCGATTGATTGGCCATAGCCGTCGTTGGAAACGGGCTTCAGGCCTTCGCAACAAGTTGCATCTCCGCATAATACAACGCCGCCACCGCCAAAACCAGATTGAAAACCGAACCTTGGCAGGCAACCCGCCGCCTTCCGCGCTCCGCGTTATTGGCCCGCGCCGGAAAAGTAAAAGAGCCCGGCAGCCAGTACGGCTTCCGGGCCCGGTCAACTACGTCAGGTTGCCTCCGAATGCACTTGCCCCCTTCAGCCCTTCCCCGTCGCCAGGTCCAGCACCCGGTAGGCGCCGTCGTAGGTGCCGATCGACTTTTGCCGGACGATGGAGTCGCACATGAGGGGCAGGAGTTCGTCGTCGCGGAAGAGGAGCTCGAGAGCCTGCGAGAGGAGGGCCGGAGTCCGGCACTCGATGGTGCCGTCGCCGAGCTCCGCGCCCCGGATGGCGCCCCAGGCCTCGTGGCCGCCGATGCGCTTCAGGAAGAGCTTCGGCACCGGATAGTAGGCCAGTTCGCTCGGCTTCGTCGCAAGGACGTCCGCGCAGCGCATGAGGAGGTTCGTCGCGTAGACGGCGGCGAAGATGTCCTCGTGGAGGAAGGCGTGGACGCCCGCCACCTCGCCGTCCAGGGCCGCGGCGCAGAAGGCCTTGGTCTCGCCAAAGTCGTCGAAGTGCCGGACCGCGGCCGCCCCGAGCCAGGGCAGGTCCCGCGCCAGGCCCTCCCAGACGCCGCGGTGGTCGCCGACGTTGAGGAGGATGGCGACCTTGCCCGCCTCGACGTCCCCCTTGAGCGCGGCCAGGATCCGGGCCAGGAGCTCGCGCTGGGCGCCCGCGCCGCCGACGGACAGGAGGAGCCGCCGCGCCTTGCCGCCCCGCACGCGGGCGAGGCGCCGCGCGCAGTCGGCCTCGGCGTTGGCGACGAGCTCGTGGTCCACGACGTGCCCCGTCAGCTTGAGGCTCCCGGGCGGCATCATCTTAAGGGCCGTGCCCCCGCCGCCGAACCCGGCCAGGGCGCGATAGCCGAACCAGGAGGAGGGCCCCTGCACCGTGTGGATGGAGCCCTCGGCCAGGTGGAGGGCCATGGGCCAGTTGTCCACCATCATGTTGACGACCCGCGTCATGCCCGCGTGCACGGCGGCCTGGCTGGCCCAGGAGTGCGTCCCGACGAAGGGCAGGTCGCGCGGCAGGGCGCCAAGGACGGGCGCGAACAGCTCGGAGACCTTCTGGTCGCCCGCGTTGTACGACAGCTTCTTGAAGCCCTCGTAGTTGAGGGGCTCCCAGACGAGCTTGTCGAAGAGCGGGTACTTCTGGCTCCAGCGGCTGCCCATCGAATAGAGGCGGTTTTGTTCCGCGATGACCTTGGCGCCCGTGGTCTCCCCGTAGGCGAGGAGGTTCATCCAATAGGGCACGAGGCCCCGCGCGGCCGCCGCGCTCGCGATCGCCATCGCGGGCCGGTAGTGGCCGTAGCCCATGCGGATGGCGCCTATCGCGACACCCTTGGCCCCGTCGATCGGCTTCCCCCCGCCGCCCAGGACGAGCTCCTCGAGGCCGAAGAGCGGCCCCAGCGTCGCGTTGGGCGACGCCGACAGCTCGTAGCGGACGCCCGAGTCGTCGCCGTACCTCCGCGCGAAAGCCGCCTTCTTGCGCTCCGCCGCCCGCCTGGCCTTGGCGGGGACAGGGTTGCCGAAGATCACCGCGGAGCGGTCCGCGGCGCCGTCGCCGGGCCCGGCCTCAGGCGACATGCTCTTCCTCCCCGCGCGCCAGGACCGCCAGGACGCCCTTTTCGTCGTAGCGCGAGAAAAGGAGGAGGCCGAGCGCGCAGAAGCCGATCGCGAACAGGGCCGTGAGGCGGATACCCAAGGGGCTCGCCGCGCTCTTCCCGAGGAGGAGGAGGGAGGGAAAGAGGAGGTTCGCGAAGGCGATGCCCATCTTCATCATGAAGGTGCGCGCGCCGAAGAAGATGCCCGCCTTGTACTGCCCCGTCTCCACGCCGTGGCTCTCCGCGATGTCCGCGACGATCGCGTTCGGCAGGATGCCGAAGATCGCCAGCGGCAAGGCCGCCAGCACGACGATGATCCAGGCCTGGGCGACGGCGGGAATCGGCAGGCGCCCGAGGAAGAGGACGAAGGCGAAGTCGAGGGCGAAGGCCGCGAAGGCCAGGATGAGGACGGGCTTCTTCCCGAACTTCTTGGCCACCAGGTTGACCGGCACGTAGAAGACGAAGGAGAGCACGAACATGACGAGCATGAGGAAGGAGGGCAGGGACTCGTCCAGGCCGAGGAGGGTGATGATGTAGTAGGTGATGCCCATTTGGATGAAGTTGAGCGCCACCCAGTAGGGCAGGTCGGAGAGCACGAACCAGCGGAAGTTGCGGTTCTTGAAGGTCGACTTGACCGCGTCGAGGACGCCCTCGTCAACGGCGTGGACCTCGGCGTAGCGGCGTTCGTCGATGAAGATGACGGGCAGGAGCATGAGGAGCGCCGCGACCAGCTCGAAGCCGCCGAGGGTCAGCTTGAAGGCCTCCGCCGGCGCCAGGCCCAAGGCCCGGCCGAGGGCCGGGTAGATCGCGTAGGCCTGGTTGCCGATCGCGAAGCCCAGGGCCCAGGTGATGGAGATGGCCGTGGAGATGCCGAGCCGCTCGTCCGGCGTATGGCCGAGCTCGGAGATCAGGGCGTTGTAGGGCGTGCAGTACATCGTGATGAAGAGGTAGTAGAGGGTGATGGTCAGGACGAGCCAGATCGAGTTGGCGGTCTGGCCTCCGGGCGTCGCCCCGCTCGCGATGGGGAAGAAGACGAGGAAGGCGAAGAGGGCGGTCGGGATCGCCGACATGAGGAGGAAGACCCGCCGCCGGCCCA
>JAEUJG010000411.1 GCA_016794765.1 Spirochaetaceae bacterium
CTGAGGCCGGACAGGTCCTTGAAGCTAGAGATCGGGGATTTCAAGGGAAAACTCCTTCATGTCGCGCTCGTTGAGGTAGGATTTCGAGGCGATCCCCTTGAAGGGTTCGCGCCAGGTCGCGGGCATCCTCCCCTTGAGCTCGGCGAACTCGGGCATTGTCTCCGAAAAATCGGCGCCTTTCAAGGCGGCCTGGATTCGGTCCATCTCGGGCGTCAGGAAGGCGACGGCGCGGTGGAGGAGGGGCAGGGCCCTGCGGCGCCATTCGGAGTTGAGGGAGGGTGCGGAGGCGCATATCGTCTTGTATTTGCAGAAGAAGGGGTAGTAGGGGTAGGTCCGGGCGCCGTCCGGCAGGAACAGCCGGGAAAAGAACTTGGAGAGGCCGGAATCCATCCAGATGCCGCGGACGAGGTAGCCCCGGCCGGACTCGCCTATCCATGTGTTCGAGACGAGTTGGCGGATCTTGAAGGCCTTGACCCGGCCGAGCTCCCACATCACGGCGTCCAAGGGGATGATCTCGCTTTCCGCGTAGAGCCGGCGCGTGCCGTAGGCGGGCGTGACGTCGTTCGTGCCCGGTTCGAGCACCTCGCATTCGAAGGCGCGGCTCATGAGGTCCAGCCTGAGGAGGTAAAGGTAGACGGAATCTTCGACCTTGTAGAGGCGGTAGAAGCAGGGTTTCAGGTTTTCCGCCGGATCGAAATAGTAGGTGAGGCCCTTGAAGGCCCCCGGCAGCAGTTCCGCGAGTTGGCGCGCGACGTCCCGCAGGGCGCCGGCGTAGCTTGCCGTCGGCTCGGAAACCCGCACGTCGTGGTGGATGGGGAAACGGGGTACGAAAAGGTCCGCGTCGAGGGCCAGGAAGAGCTCCTCGTTCGCGTTGTAGCGGATAGAGAACTTTCCCGAGGGAGCGTCCTCGGGAATGGCGCTGAGGAGTCTGTTGATCTCGCCGTCCATGTAGGCGACGCGGATCTCGTTAAGGAGGTTCTCCATAATCGCTTGCCATAGTATAGCCCGCGGCGCGGCGCGATGCAAAGAAAACGTTTCATTGCCGTCGGATCCCCGCCGCGGCTTTGCCATTCAGCCCGGGAGGGTCTATATTTAGGACATGAAGACGACCACAAGGCTTTTCGCGGCCGCGTTCTTCGCGGTGGCGCTCATCGTTCCCCTTTCGGCACAGGGCTTGGCGATGGACGCGGAGATCGTATACGTCGACGGGAAGGACCTGACCGTCCTCCGCGCCGGGCAGCCCCTCGACTTCGACGACCCGATCGGGCTTCCCCTCAAGGAGGGCGACCAGGTCCAGACCGGCCCCAAGACCACCGCCGAGCTGCGGCTTAAGCAGCGGGGCGCCGTGGTCAAGCTCTCCGAGAACACGGTCCTTTCGCTCAAGAACCTCGGCCAGGGCTCTACCTCCCTCGATCTCCTTTACGGGCGCGTGCGCTCCAAGGTGGAAAAACTCGCCTCCAAGGACAGCTTCGAGCTCCGGACCTCCTCCGTCGTGGCCGGCGTCCGCGGCACGGACTTCGGCTGCGACCTCATCGCTCCCCGTGCTGGCGGACCCGCGGCTGCGGCCGGCTCGTCGGCCGCTCCGGCCGCCGCCCCGGGCGGCGCTCCGACGGTGCGGGTGTACTGCTTCACCGGGGCGGTGGAGGTCTCCCTGGCCCCGCCGGCCGCGGGAAGCGCGGGGACCGCGGCCGGGACGCAGGTTCCGGCCACGCTCCCCCTCCCGGCTCCCCTCCTCGTGGAGGCCGGCCGCATGGTCGTCGTCGACCTCCAGGCCCTGAAAGACGCGCCGGTTCCCGAAGCCCTGAGCTCCCGCGCCCTCGACGAGGACGTTAGGCGTTTCTGGGCGGCCAACGAATTCGTCGCCTCGGCCTTCGCCTCGCCGGCTCCCGCCGCCTTCGATTTCACCGCGGCCAAGGTCGGGCTGAAGCGCAAGAACTCCGCCCTGGCGGGAGGCCTGGCCCTCGCCGCGGTGGGCGCGGCCCTGGAGATTTCCGCCTACCTCGTCGGAGACGGCGACGCGCAACTTGCGATGATCCTCGGGGCCGGCGGAGCCGTCGCCTCGACGGCGAGCCTCCCCGTCTTCATCCTCGCGCTGTCCATCGACCCGCTCGCCCCCGCCAAACGCGCAGAAAGGAAAGCCGAACGATGAACGCCTATTTCAACTCCCTGCCGCATTACGGACAAGCCCTCGTCGCGACCCTTTTCACCTGGGGCGTGACCGCCTTGGGCGCGGCGATGGTCTTCTTCTTCAAGAGCATCAACAGGAAGGTTCTGGACGGCATGCTCGGCTTCGCGGGGGGCGTCATGATGGCCGCCAGCTTCTGGTCCCTCCTCGCGCCGAGCATCGAGCTGGCGGAGGGCATGGGCGTCCCCGGCTGGCTTCCCGCCGTCGTCGGCTTCCTGGCGGGCGGACTTTTCCTCAAGCTGGTCGACAAGGTCCTTCCGCACCTCCACATCGAGGCGCCGATCGAGTCGGCCGAAGGGCCCAAGACGACCTGGAAGCGGAGCATCCTCCTTGTCCTCGCCATCACCCTTCACAACATCCCCGAGGGTCTGGCTGTCGGCGTCGCTTTCGGCGCCCTCGCGGCCGGCATCCCCTCGGCGACGATGGCCGGCGCCCTGGCCCTGGCCCTCGGCATCGGGCTTCAGAACTTCCCCGAGGGCGCCGCGGTCTCCATTCCCCTCCGGCGCGAGGGCATGTCCCGCCTCAAGAGCTTCTGGTACGGCCAGGCCTCGGGCGTCGTCGAGCCGATCGCCGGCGTCATCGGCGCCCTCCTTGTCGTGGCGATGCGGCCCATCCTCCCCTACGCCCTGGCCTTCGCGGCCGGCGCCATGATCTATGTCGTCGTGGAGGAAGTCATCCCCGAGTCCCAAGGCTCGGGCAATTCGGACATCTCGACCCTCGGCGCCCTCGGCGGCTTTGCGTTGATGATGTTCCTCGACGTGGCCCTGGGCTGATCCCGCGGCGACTCGCCCGCCGCGACGCGGCGGCGGGGGGCGGCGTTGGAGCCAGGAAACGGAAAAAGAGGATGGAAGCCCCTCCCGCGGGCGGCTTCCATCCTCTTTTTTGTCGGCCGACCTTCGCCGGCTCCTGCTCCCGCAAACGCCGGCGCTTGCGAAGAACCGCGGCCGCCGATGAACCGCGGCCGTCCAGGTGCCGCCGCCCGGTCGCGCGCGGGGAATCGGCGCCCTCCCTTCAGGAGGCCGCGATCGCCAGGTGCTCCTCGATAAAGGCGCGATAGGCGGCGTTCTCCCGCAGGAGCTCCTCGTGCCTGCCGAAGGCGGCGACCCGGCCGCGTTCCAGGAAGAGCACCTTGTCCGCGTACTGGAGCGTCGAGAGGCGGTGGGAGACCACCACGCAGGAGACATCGCGCGAATTCGTGTCGAGGGCGCGCCAGAGGCGCTCCTCGTTCGTCGCGTCCAGGCTCGCCGTGATGTCGTCGAAGAGAAGGAGGCTCGGCTCGCGCGCCAGGGCGCGGGCCACGGCGATGCGCTGCTTCTGGCCGCCCGAGACCGCGGCCCCGCGTTGGCCGAGCATCGTGGCCTCGCCGTCGGAGAAGGAGGCGATCTCGGCGGAAAGCTGGGCGGCGGCCACGGCCTCGCGGAAGGCCTCGTCCTCCATCGTCCGCCCGTCCCCCTTGGCGCCGAAGGCCACGTTCTCGCGGATGGTGCCCGAGAAGAGGAGGGGCTCCTGGGGCACGTAGCCGAGGGAGGCGGCGAGGGACTCGCGCTCCGCCGCGGCGAGGGGCTTCCCGTTGACGAGGAGCTCTCCGGAGCCGGGCTCGAGGATGCCCGCCAGGGCCTTCATGAGGGTGGTCTTGCCCGAGCCCACCGGACCGATGACGGCCAGGCGCTCCCCGCGCTCCAGGTTGAAGCCGACGCCGTCGAGCGCGGGCTCCTCCCGGCCTTCGTAGGTGAAGCGGAGGGCGCGGGCCTCTACGCTTTCGATGCGCGCCACGCGGAATTCCTCGGCCGGGGCCTCCCGCCGCGGGAAGGCGTCCATCTCCTCGAGCCGGTCGATGTTCACGAAGGCGCGTTTCCCGGAGACGAAAAGTTGCGGGATGTCGAGGATCGGGTAGATGAGCATGCCGAGGTAGTTGTAGAAGGCGTAGAAGGTGCCGATCGAGATGTCGCCCTTCACGGCCATGTAGCCGCCGGCGAAGATGATGCCGATCTGCGCGGCGTAGTCGATGTACATGTAGATGAGATCTATGACCGTCCCGAGCTTGGCGACGCGCATCTCGGTGCCGAAGCGCTTGGCCAAGGACTCGGAGAAGAAACGCTCGTACTTCCGCTCGCAGGCGTAGGCCTTGATGATTCGGAGGCCGGAGAAGCTCATCTCGAGCTGGCTGTTGATGTCGGAGATCGCTTCCTGGTTTTTCTGGAAGGTGTCGTAGATGCGGTCCTGCATGACGTAGAAGAAGGCGATCATCAGGGGCAGGGGGATGAGGGAGAGGAGGGTCAGCTTCCAGTTGAGGAAGAGCATCGCCGCCAGGCAGAAGACGATCTTGCTGATGGACTCGACGGCGCGGAAGATGCCGGAACACAGGAACCAGGAGAGCTTCGGGAAGTCGTAGAGGTCGTCGGTCAGCCGGGTCGCGATGTCGCCCGAGCGGAAGGCGCTGAAGAAGGCGCGGTCCTTGCCGAGGACGCGCTCGAAGAAGCGCATCCGGATGAGGTGCTCGAAGACGCCGTTCGTCGCGCCGCGGACCCCGGGAAAGAGCGATGCGACGAAGCCCGTGGCGCCCACGGCGAGGACGAGGAGGACGAAGCGGTCGATCTCGGTCTTGGCCTCGGCCGCGCCGGCGCGGGACTCGAAAAGCCGCTGGAGCATGTCGATGAGGAGCTTTGAGAGGTACGGGTAGGCCACCGCCACGGCGCTCGAGAGCAGGGTGAGCGCGAAGAGGATGGCGATGAGGCCCTTCCGCTCCCGCCAGATGGACCATATCCAGGTGATGTGCGATTTCTTTTTCATGCGGCGCCTCCTTCGGCGCTGGCGGCGGGCTGGCGGGCCCGCTGGGACGCCGCCGACCCATCGGCGCGCTCCCCGGCGGCCCGCTCCCCGGCGGCCCGCGCCTCCGTGGGCGGCGCCCCGGAGGGCTGCGATTCGGCCTGCCGGTCGGGGAACTGGAGCCGGACGAGCTCCGCGTACTCGGGGAAGCCTTCCAGGAGCTCGCCGTTGCGGCCCCGTGCGGCGATGCGGCCTTCCTTGAAGAAGAGGATGGCGTCTGCGCCCGCGATGCTCGAGAGGCGGTGGGCGACGATGACCGAGGTGCGGCCCGCCAAAAGACCCTTCATGCCCTCGGCGATGCGCCGCTCCGTCTGCACGTCGATGCTCGCGGTCGCCTCGTCGAGGACGACGATCTCCGGGCCGAAGGCGAGCGCCCGGGCGAAGGACAGGAGCTGTTTCTCGCCGGCTGAGATGTTGGAGCCGCGTTCGCGGATCTCCGAGCGGAGGCCGTCAGGCAGCCGCTCGACGAAGTCGGTGGCCCGCACCGCGGCAAGGGCCGCGCGCACGTCCTCTTCGCCGACGCTCTCGTCGTAGACGCGCACGTTCTCGAGGACGGGGCCCGGAAACAGATAGACGTCCTGGAGCACGAGGCCGATCTTGCGCCGCCAGCAGTCGAGGTCGAGCTCCTTGAGGGGTCTCCCGTCCACGAGGATCTCGCCCCGGGTCGGCTCGTAGAAGCGGCAGAGGAGGGAGACCGTCGTCGTCTTGCCGGAGCCGGACGGTCCGACCAGGGCCAAGCTCTGTCCCCGCTTGATGACGAAGGAAACGTCCTCCAGGACCCATTCCTCCTCCTTGTAGCGGAACCAGACGTGGCGGAACTCGATCTCCCGCTCGAAAAGCGGTTCCGCGGCGGAGCGGCGCCCGTCGACGGAAGTCCCGTCCGGGCAGGAGAAGCGGCGGCCCTCCTCGGGAGGGATGGACATGATGTCGAAGATGCGCTTCAGGGAGACGCGGGCGTGCTGGATTCCGCGCACGTTCTCCGCGATCGCCATGAGGGGGTCGAAGAGGCGCCGGCCGTATTCGAGGAAGACGAGGAGGGTGCCGAGGGTCATCGCGCCGGCGAGGATCTCGGGCGCGAGCACCTTGACGATGGCGGCCATGAACAGGGGGCCGATGGCGAAGCCGAGGCCGCCCATCGCGCTGTACTCCAGGACCTCGGCCTTGATCTCCGCGTCGCGCTTTTCCTTGGACTTTTCCGCCAGAGAATCGACCGCCCAACGCGTCCGGCCGAAGGCCTTGAGGACCTCGACGCCCTGCACGTATTCCGTGACGCGGGCGACGACGGCGGCGTAGGCCGCGCGCGACTTGTCGAAGAGGACGCGGAGCTTGTCGAAGAAATAGATGACGAAGGCGAGGGCGAAGGGGATGGTCCCGGCGATGTAGGCGGTGATCCTGGGCTCGAGGGCGAAACAGACGGCGAGCATGCCGGCGAAGAAGAGGACGTTCGTGGCCAGGGTGACGCCGATGCGGGAGAAGAGCTCCTTGACCTTTTCAGTGTCGCTCTCCACGCGGGCCATGAGCTCGCCGACCGGATGCTTGTCGAAATAGGAGACGGGGAGGGTCAGGAAGTGGGCAAAGAGATCCTTCTTGATCCGCGTCACGACCTCGAGGCCGAGGCGGGCTATGACGATGGTGCCGTAGTAGGTGAGGCCGCCCATGCCGACGACGACTCCGAGATAGGCGAGGGCGCGGTACAGCATGCCCGCGACGTCGCGCTTCGGGATGCTTTCGTCGATGATGCCGCGGAGGATGAGGGGGCCGACGAGTTGGCCCGCCGTCACGAGGGACAGAGCCGCGAATCCGGCGAAAAAGAGTCCCTTGAAATCCGCCAGGTAGCCGGTCAGTCGGCGATTGCGAGCGTTCTTTGACATGGTAAAGGAAGTATAGCGCGAGCGGGAAACTTGTCCTAGGTACTTAATGAGAGTTAAGCAATTTTTCCTTTTTGTCGCGGGACTTATCCTTGGTTGAAATGCCTTGAGGCTTTCAGGTATGCAGGTGATATTTCAGTATTGACAGGTCCGGAAAAGAATGCGTACATAGACTGTCGTCCTTCCGCGTCCCCGTGACCCGAAAGACAATCAGGCCGCTTCTCTCCCCTTTGGCTCGGGGACAGGTCGGCCAAGCGGAGCGAACAGGCCTATGGAAAGAATCACTCGTCATCCGATCGTCAGTCCGCCCGCCGAGAGGCGGGAGGTCTCCTTTGCCTTCGACGGCGGCACCTTTTCCGGCTTCGAGGGCGAGGCGATTTCCTCCGCCCTCGCCGCGGCCGGCGTCGTCGCCTTTTCCCGGCACCGGAAGGGCGACGCCCCCCAGGGCATATTCTGCGCGAACGGCCAGTGTTCCCAGTGCACGGTCGTCGTGAACGGCATCGCCAAGAAGGCCTGCGTCACGCCCCTGTGCGCGGGCATGGACGTGCGGAGTCTCTCCGGGCTTCCGAGCCTCCCCGCGGACGACGGCCGCTTCGCCGGCGCCGAAAAGCGGAGCCTGGCGGCCGACGTCCTCGTGATCGGCGGCGGGCCTTCCGGCCTTTCCGCGGCCGCCGAGCTGGCCCGCCTCGGACTCTCGGTCATCCTGGCGGACGACAAGGCCGACCTAGGCGGCAAGCTCGTCCTCCAGACCCACAAGTTCTTCGGTTCCGAGGAGGACTGCTACGCGGGCACCCGCGGCGTCGACATTGCGCGCAAGCTGGAAGCCGAGCTCCGCGCCATGCCGAACGTGACCATCCTGGCCAACTCCCCCGTCGTGGGCATCTACAAGGACCGCCGCGCCGGGATCTTCCTCGACTACGGACATTATGCCCTCGTCGACTTCTCCGCCCTCGTCATCGCGACGGGCGCCCGCGAGAAGAGCGTCCTCTTCCCCGGCAACGACCTGCCCGGCGTCTACGGCGCCGGCGCCTTCCAGACCCTCGTCAACCGCGACCTCGTCAAGGCCGCGCGCCGCGTCCTCATCGTGGGCTCCGGCAACGTCGGCCTCATCGCGGCCTACCACGCCCTCCAGGCGGGTATCGAGGTGGCGGGCATCGTCGAGATCCTCGGAAAGGTGAACGGCTACAAGGTGCACGCCGACAAGATCGTCCGCATGGGCGTGCCCATCCACCTCGGCACGAGCGTCGTCTCCGTCGAGGGGCGGGGCCGGGTCGAGCGCGTGACCGTCGCCAAGGTGGACGAAGCCTTCCGCCCCCTTCTCGAGACGGCGCGGACCTACGAGGTCGACACCGTCCTGGTCGCGACGGGACTCGCGCCCTGCGACGAGTTTTACCGCCAGGCGAGGGACTTCGGCTTCCTCGCCGTCACCGCGGGCGACGCCGAGGAGATCGCCGAGGCTTCGAGCGCGATGTTCGGAGGCAGGATCGCCGCCCTGAGCCTCGCCAAGCTGCTCGGGAAGAAGGTGGAAATCGACTCAGGCTGGCTCGCGAAGCGCGAAGTCCTCAAGTCGCGGCCCGGCGACCGGATCCCGCGCGAGGCGGTCGAGGCGGGCGAGTCCTGGAAGCCGGTCTTCTTCTGCGAGGAGGAGATCCCCTGCAATCCCTGCACGACGGTCTGCCCGACCAAGTCCATCAAGCTCAAGCCCCGCAAGGGCTCCATCATGGACCTTCCCTATTTCGAGGGCAAGGATTGCCGCGGCTGCGCGGCCTGCGTCGCCGCCTGCCCCGGCCTCGCGGTCTCCCTCGTGCGCCGCATCGACGAGTCCTGGACGGAAGTCCTCCTGCCCTACGAGTTCCTCGCCGATTTCGAGCCGGGCGTCCGCCTGCCCCTCCTCGACATGGACGGAAACTTCCTCGAGGAGGCCGAACTCCTCAAGAAGACCTTTTACCGGAAGCACAAGACCTGGGCCCTCGCCTTCAAGGTGAGCGCAGCCAACGCGCCGCGCGCGATAGGCGTCAGAGTCCAGCCGGCGGGCGCCACCGAGCCCCTGCCGACGGCGAGCTTCGAGTACCTGCCCGACGAGGCGATCGTCTGCCGCTGCGAGCGCGTCACCGTTGGCGAGATCGTCGCCTTCGTGAAGGAGAACGCGGTCCGCGACGTCAACCAGCTCAAGTCGATCCGCGTCGGCATGGGCGCCTGCGGCTCCAAGACCTGTTCGGTCCTCCTGCCGCAGGTGCTCAGGAAGGCGGGGCTCGATCCCGCGGCCGTCGAGCCGGGCTCCCTCCGGCCGCTCAACATGGAGGTGCCCATGGGGGCCCTGGTCAACGAGGGAGGCTTTCCCGCGGACAGGGGATCCGCGGCCGCCTCCACGAGGAGCGAACCGTGAGGAACTACGACATCGTCATCGCGGGCGCCGGTTCGGTCGGCGTGCCGCTCGCCTACTATTGCGCCGGGAAGGGCTTCAAGGTCGCCGTCGTCGAGAAGGAGGCGTCCTGGGGCCGGGGCCAGAACCGCGCCGCGATAGGCGGCATCAGGGCCACGCACTCCGATCCCGCCAAGATCCGCGTCTGCCGCGAGTCCATCGAGATCGTCTCGAAGCTCGGGGAGGAACACGGCCTCGACGTCGAGTGGCGGCAGGGGGGCTACCTCTTCGTCGCCTACGACGAGGAGCGCGAGCGGGCCTTCCGGAAGCTCCTCGAAATCCAGAAGCGCGCCGGCCTCGACATCGACTGGGTGAGCCCCGGGCGCGTCGCCGAGCTTTCTCCGGGCATCAACATGGAGGGCCTTCGTGGCGGCACCTTCAGCCCCGGCGACGGCTACGCCTCGCCCCTCCAGACGGCGACGGCCTTCCACCGCCTCGCCTTGGAGGCCGGCGTAGATTTCTTCTTCGGGGAGAACGTCACCGGGCTCGAGATGCGGAACGGCCGCGTCGAGAGCCTGGCGACCGACAAGGACCGCTACTCGGCGCCCCTTTTCGTCAACTCAGGCGGCGCCGACGCCGCCGATCTCGCGGCGCTCGCGGGCGCCGAACTGCCCATCCATCCGGACTGCCACGAGGCGGGCGTCACCGAGCCGGTCGAGCGCTTCATGGAGCCCATGGTCGTCGACATCCGCTCGGACGCGGAGTCCGGCAACTATTACTTTTACCAGTGTGCGACCGGCCAGGTGGTCTTTTGCATCACGCCGAAGCCCCAGATCTGGGGCAAGGACAAGGACTCCACCTCCGGTTTCCTGCCGCTCTGCGTCCGCCGCATGCTCGAGCTCTATCCCCGCCTCCGGAACCTCAAGGTAAGGCGGACCTGGCGGGGCATGTACCCGATGACCCCCGACGGTTTCCCGATCGTCGGCTACCCCCGCGAGGCGGAGAATTTTCTCCAGACCGTCGGCATGTGCGGACAGGGATTCATGCTCGGGCCCGGCCTCGGCCGCATCCTGGCGGAGTGCCTTTCTTCCGGCGGCTCGGCGGCTAAGCCCGAGGGCGGCACCGAATACGGCTTCGTCTTCGAGGAGCTGGCGCCCTACCGCAAGTTCGAGGGCATGGAACTCCTCAAATAGCCCCGCGCAAGCGGCTTCGGATCAGGCCGAATGGACAAGAGGGGGCGTTGCGCCCCCTCTTTTTGTTTTCTTAGGCGGCTTGCCCGAGGGACAGTGCTCGCCGCTGGCGGCGGATCCGAGGGATCCGAGGGACAGTGCTCGCCTAAATCCCGAAAAGCCCGCCCGCCAGGAGGGGCAGGGTCAGGAGGGACAGGGCCGTGGAGACGAATACGAGGGCCGAGGCCGTTTCCGAGTCGCCCCCGTAGGCCTCAGCGAGGATGCTCGCGTTGGCGGCCACCGGCATGGAGGCGATGATGACCGGCATGCCGAGGAGCCGGCCGGAAAAGCCGAGGGCGGAGAGGACCGCATACAGGCCGAGCGGAAAGAGGAGGAGGCGGTAGAGGCTCGTGAGGTAAAGGCGGGGCGAACGGAGCAGCGCAGCGGGATTGGTCGCGGCCAGCGTGGCGCCGATGAGGAGCATGGAGAGCGGCGTCGTCGTGTCGCCGAGGAGGGTCATCGCCTTGAGGAGGGGCGTCGGCAGGCCTATTCCGAGAAGGAAGAGGGCGAAGCCGACGAAGGAGGAGATGCCGGCCGGCGTCACGAAGTCCGCGGGCTTGAGGCCCTTCCGCTCCTTCCCCGAGCGCGCGATCATGGAGGCGCCGATGGAAAAGGCGAGGATCTGGAAGGGAATGTTGTAGATCGAGACGGTGAAGAGGCTTTCCTTGCCGAAGAGGGCCTCCATGACGGGAAAGCCCATGAAGGCCACGTTCGAAAAGACGCAGGCGAAGGCGTGTACGCCGGCTTCGGACCCCCGCGCGCGGATGAGGCGCGCGAAGAGCATGGCCAGTGGAAAGGCCGCGGCGTAGATCACGAAAGAGAGGCCCAGGGCGGCGAAGGCTTCGCTCCTGAGTTCGGGGCTCAGGGGCTTTTGCATCGAGGCGACGATCAGGGCGGGAAGGATGAAGTTGACGAGGAGCCGGGAAAGGGCCCGACGGTTGCTTCCCTCCAGGAAGCCGAGCTTCCCCGCCGCGAAGCCCGCGGCCATGAGGAGGAATAGGACGAGGGTCTGCGTCACCGACTGGGGCATGGTCACTCTTCCGAACGCCGCGCGGCGGCGCGCTCGTCCACGGGGCCGAGGGCGGCAAGGGCTTCATGGTAGTGCGCGTAGGTCTCGGCGTGGCACTCGCGGAAGCGGAGGTCGGGTTCGAAGCGCCGCTCGACGCGGACCAGCGCGCGGGCGGCCTCCTCGAGGCTCGACGCCTCCCCGAGAGCCAGGGCGCAGGCGGCCGCGTCGCCCACGAGTTCGCAATCCGCGATGACAGGCGCCTCGACCGGAATCCCGAGGATGTCGGCCTTCAGGGTCTGGAGGAAGTCGTTGCGGGCCGGCGCACCGCTCGTCCTGACTACGCGCGCCGCGAAACCCGAATCCCGGGCGAGCTCTAGGGGGTAGCGGAGGCCAAAGGCGAGGGCTTCGCAGGCGGCGCGCGCGAGGTCGCTTCGGTCGTGTTCAAGGGACAGTCCGACGAAGGCGGCCCGACGCGCGGGCGACCAGAGCGGCGCCCGCTCGCCCGCCAGGTAGGGCAGGAAGACGAGGCCGCGCGCTCCGGGGGGGGAGCGCTGGGCTTCGGCGAAGAGGCTGTCGGCGCCGAGCCCCGAGAATCCGGTGACGCGCGCGACCCACTCCAGGGCCTTGCCCGCGGTGGAAAGCCCGCCGGAAAGATTCCAGAGGCCCGGGACGGCATGGGGAAGCGAAAGAAGGGCGCGGCCGGGGTAGGGCTTCACCGCGCAGAGGTTGATCGCCTCCGAGGTGCCGCTGCGGTCGCAGGCGAAGCCGGGCTCGATGCTGCCCGAGCCGACGATGCAGGCGAGGAAGTCGGGGAAGCCGGCGACGACCGGGATGCCCGCCGCGAGGCCGAAGCGCTCGGCCGAACCGGAAAGGAGGGCCCCGACGGGGCTTCCCGGTTTCACGAAGGGCGGAAAGCGCTCCGCGGGCAGGCCCAGCGCGGCGAGGAGGGTGGAGGACCAGATGTAGGGCTCATAGCCGGGATCCGGAAGATAGGTGACGGCTTCCCCCGAGAGCCGGAAGGCCAGGTACTCGGGGCAGGAAAAGAACCAACGAGCGCCCTCGCGGATCCGTTCGGCGTTCCGCATGAGCCAAAGGGCCTTGGGCAGGTAAAAGCTCGAGTCGACCGGCACGCCGGCGAGCCGGGAGACCTCCGCCGCTTCGACGACGGCGCGGCGGTCCATCCAGGATAGGGCGGGGCCGAGGGCCCTTCCGTCGGCGTCAGCCGCAAGGAGGGTCGGTCCGTTGCCGCTCACCGCTATGGCGCGGATTCCCGCGACCGGGGAGCCGCCTCGAAGCTTGCCGGCGAGTTCGATGATTTCGCGGGAGGCCGCGGCGGCCGCCTCGAGCCATTCCTCGGGATCGGCGGTCTTTTCATTGGCGCCCGGGCCCGATCTCAGGGCGACCGACCGGCGGGCGGCGGCGACAAGGCCGCCGCTTTCCTCAAGGAGGGCCGCCTTGACCGTGGAGCTTCCGATGTCGAAGACGAGATAGGACATGTCGCGCTCCCTAGGCTTTCTTGAGGAGGAGTCGCACGTCGCAACGCTCCGCGTAGGAACACTGCCCGCAGGAGGCGCCGGGGCACTGGAAGAAGTCCTTGACCCGTTCGAGTTGCTCGACGTGCCAGGACAGGTCGGCGATGTACGACTCGAGGGCGGTCTTGCGGCGCTCGGCTTCCTCGAGCTTTTCGCGGTACTTGGCCGCGAGGAGGAGTCGCACCGCGTCGCCGGAACGATCCTTGCGGGCGAGACTGAAAAGCTCCTGGATGTCGGCGAGGCCGAGCCCGTAATCCTTGAGCTGCTGGATCCGCTTGAGATAGATGACGTTTTTTTCCGCGTACTTGCGGTGTCCCCCCTCCGTACGATCGGCGGGCTCGAGGAGGCCGAGCTCCTCATAGTAGCGGATCGTCCTCGGCGTGACGCCGAAGAGATCCGCGAGCTCGCCGATTCGGTAGAGAACTCCCTCGCTTAGGCTTTCCATGCGACTTCCAATCTAACCTTTCACGTCAACTTGGCGCGGCGGCAACTAGCCGGGGTCGCCGCGATCCTTCGCGGATCAGTATACTGCCCCGCGAACACGCATGAGAAGTGAGGTTGAACCATGATCGACAGCAAGAACCGGACCAGCCGGCGCCCCTCTCCCTTGAACCGACTCGGCGGCGCCGGCGCCTTGGCCCTTTTGATACTCTTGGCTTTGGGCGCTTGCTCCAAGTCCCCCGCGGACTCGGCCAAGGCGGCGCCGCCCAAGGTCGCGGTCTTCGTGCCCGGCCTGGTTTCCGGCAGTCCCATCTACGAACAACTCGTCGCCGGCGCGACCAAGGCCGTCGCCGAGATGCCCGGCGCTACGCTCAAGGTGGTCGAAGCCGGCTTCAACCAGGCCGAGTGGCTCGACCAGCTTTCCGCCATCGCCGCCACCGGCGAGTTCGA